>JBPCNJ010000243.1:0-6601 GCA_051001375.1 Gemmatimonadaceae bacterium | reverse complement strand
GCCCAAGTCACCGGGTCTACCCCCGCTCGCGCGGGGATCACCGCTGCTCGCCGGTGGCAAGGTGTACAGCCTCGGGTCTACCCCCGCTCGCGCGGGGATCACCTACAGGTTAGCTCTCCCGTCTGGGCTGGCAGCGGTCTACCCCCGCTCGCGCGGGGATCACTCTTGTCTGTAACTGTAATTACCCCAATGAGTTGCGAGTAGCGCGAAAATCTTACGGGGTCTATTCGGTGGAGTCATCCACCGATTCGCGTGGGATCCATGTAGAGATCAGCAGGCCCTCACGATCCACGGTCTGACGACGTGGATCTCCCAGTTGCCGGAACTCCAGACCCTGCTCGTTCGCCGAGGATGACCAGAGCATTACCGCGCGAGTGTCGCTGTTTGACCACTCCACCACCTGCGACCAGATCTCTTCTCGCTGCCTAGCAGGCAAATTGGCCACGTACACTCCAGTGGCGACCTGGAGTGCCCAGGAGGAACAGAAGCCGTACACCTTCGGTGGGGCGCACTCAAGCACTAAGACCAGCATCAATCAAGCTCGTCATGTCGTGAACGATCCCGTCAAGCAGCTTCGAACTCCTGAAGTAATCCCTGCAGGCGCGGCGCATGTCCATCTCCAGGGTAGGCCACGGCTTGGCGCCGTCCGCCTTCTGCGCGACCATTCGAAAGGCGAGCGGCACGATGTGTTCCATCTTATACAGGTCGGCGATGTCCAGCACGAATGATAAACGGCTGCCCTTGTGGACAAATCCCAGCGCGGTGCTCATTCCCGTCGCCAGGACGGCGGTCTCGACCAGACCGTACAGGCACGTATTCGCGACATTCAACGCTAGATTGGGCGCATCGGTTTCGCCCATCGGGTTACCAGGAATGTAGTTGCGCCCGCTCCACGGAATGCGGTGTTCCTGTGCCTTGAGGCGGTACATTTCGCGTACCCTCGCGCCCTCGATGCCGCGCAGCTGCTCCACGCTCCGCCGCTCCATGCGTACCCCGAAGCGGCGGAAGAACATCTCGCGGGCCACCTTCAGCGATAGATGCTCATCGGCGTAGCACTTCACCTGCTTTTCCAACCAGTCGGTGTTGTCTGCCCATGGGCGCCCCGCACTGTAGCAGCGCACGCCGTGCTCGCCGACCCAAGTAATAAGTATTCCATACGCGGCGGCCAGCCGCACGGCTTCGGTGCTCACATTGGTGCCAGGACCCACCATGATGCACGTGGACGCACGGGCGGGTACTTCGTACTGTGTTCGATCTTCGTTGTCGGTAAGTACGAGACACCCGTCGATTACAGTAAGATTTCCACGCTGCACGTAGAAGAACGACAATCGGTCCTTGATCTGGAGCATCACATCATTAACCGCGCGGCATCCGGATAGCGTCGCGCTAGCACGGTGCCGGGAGCGGACAGGCAAAGCAGTCCACAGCCGAACGCCCGTGCGCGGCCTATGCCCTCAGTCGTGATCTCAAGAAATCGCCCCGGATCCGTCACTCGAAGGGTGCCGATCAGGTTTGTCGCCACAAAGCGGATCGCCCCGCGCCGGTCACCGCGACGTGCGCGGACCTCGCCGCGCTCGGTGACACGCGCGAGCGGGGGAACGCCAGCAGGAGGTGCAGCCCAGGACATCAACTCGGCTGCACTGCCCAGCTTACCGGCCAGGTACTCGCCATACACCTCATCCGGTGTACGCAGCGTTTCCCGATTCGCGCGCCAGACAGCCTCCCATGCGTCGGTGCGGTGCTTCCGCCCGCTCGCGGGATCGGTGACCACACGCGTTGCATTGATGCGCAACTCGAAATCGACTGCCTGGCCCACCGCTATTTCTGGCGTGAACGGTTTGCTCTGCAGGTCCAGAGCGGCGCCCCAGTCGCGCACCGGCAGGGACTGGGGCGGAAGCGGTGCATCGCTGGAGAGCACGAGCACTTCCACGCCTCCCGGGCGCTCCCGGGTGACACGGTACAGGTAACCTCGATCCGCGCGATCGCCGAACAGATCGGCGACCAACTGATGGGTCATGTACTCGGCAGTCCAGCCGCGGCCGGGGCGAAGGCGTAGGAGCGCGCGGCTAAGTGTGGGCGCACTCATACAGCATTGACTCCCGTCTCGGTCGCGCGCGGCGGTGCAGGAACCTGCCCTTCAACGACGCGGCGCGATCCCGCGAAGTGGTTCGCCGCGAAGTCGCGCCGGTCCCACACCTCTCGAAGCTGCACCGCAACAGGATCCGGCCCGTCGCCCGGCGAGTACCAGCAGCGCAACCCGCTTGGCTCCTTGGTTGCGGTCGACCCTCGGCTCTCCCACCCCCGCCCAGTCGATCTCTCCCGGAGCCGCTCGGGAAGTGGCGCGCTCTCCAGCGCGGCATAGCTGCTGTCCGCGGTCACGCGGCTCCTCGGCCACTCCAGTAACGGAACAGCCGGTGCACAACCTTTGCGTCCCAGAAACAGCGGACGGGCAGGCCGCCGCAGTGCGGCTTCAAGTTCGTCCAGCGTCGTGGGAGCTCCCTCGCCAAGCGTCAGCGCCACCAAAAAAGAGCCATCCGCGAGATACTGCTTCCACAACAGTTGGGTGCCTTCCGCCGCGCTGCCACCCCGCTCCTCGATGCCCCAACGAGTCCAGCCGTTGCTGCCGATCCGGCCGAGGTCCGCAGTCTGGAAATCGGTGATCCGGTGCGGCGCACGGTCCTCCCGCACTGCGTACCGCAACGCGTCCTGCAGCAGCGTGGTGCGCTCGCCATCCATGTGCTGCCAGCCGAGAGCGTTGGCCAGCATACCCGCCAGCGCAGACCGCGACGGGAAATCGCGCGTGGGGCGGCGCGGGTCGAGCGCGACGTCGCCCCACGCCTGTAGCGGTCCCTCCAGACGAAGTAGCAGGAAGTCCGGCACCGCTCAGGCCTCAGTGTGGAAGACCTTCTCCAGCGCGTCGCGCAGTGCGACCGGCTCGGGTCCGCTATTACCGAGCGCAGAGCGATGGATCGTGGACAGCGCCTGCTCCCCTTCAAAGGCCCCGTACATTCCCTCCAGTTGGGTGCGGTAGCCGAGCAGAGCACTCACAGATGCTGGCATGATTGCCGTGCCGTTCGCCTTTACCGGTTCCAGGAAGGCATTAGCGAGTGTGCGCGGCTGCTGCGCTCCGCGCTCCAGCAGCACCATCTCGGCGTACGCGTAGGGAGCGGTACTGCCGCGCTTGGCGCCCGGGCTCACCGTCGCCATCGCTCGCACCAGATTGACGGCCAACTGCTCGGCGCTCTCGGCCTCGGCGCCCAAGTTGTCGCGTAGCTGCTGCATGTCGATCACAGCATACGTGTAGAACACACCAGTCGTCAGCTCCGTGTCGTTTATGAGGCCAGCGCCGGCGTCATCTCCAGCCCCTTTGAGAGTGTCTACCGCGGTGAAATAGTCTGTCTCAGAGGCTTCGCCGTGCGTCGTGAAGCCATGTGCCACGCTCACTGCCGCATCCACGCGCGCGAACAGATCGCTCGTCACCATGCGCCCGAAGAGCGCGGTATCGATCGAGGCAGGAAGGGCTTTGAGTTGCTTCTCCAAATCCCTTTTGGCCGCCTTGTCCAGCGGGAACACCTTCTCCAGCTCCTTGGTGTCGGTGGCGCTTGCTCCGGCAGCCCGCAGGAGGGCGAGGAGTTCGGCCGCCTTCTCGGCGAGGAAGCGTGTTTCAGCCCGGGACAGCACCAGGAGTTGTGCGCTACGGGCGGTCTCCGCGTCGCCCTCTCCCTTGACCGGTTTGGTATCAACGGTCCTGGCCATCAGATACTTCGCAATCGCGAGAGCTTCCGCCTCACTCGCACCGTGTTCGCTGACGAGCGGCTCCATTATTCGCTGCTCATAGATGCGCGTACTACGGTCCGCCATCTCGCCCAATCGCGCGACGTCCGGCGCTTCGCGCCAGTGTTTCTTGAGGCACTGCGATGACACGCGCGTGCGGACTGAGCCGCCAAAAGGAATGCGCTTTGCCAGGCCAGCGTCGTCGCGGTTGAGCAGGGCAGCGGGATAGGCGGTCAGCAGGTGGACCTGCACCATGTCTCCATTCGGCATCAATCGGCTCCGTCAGTAGTAGTGGAATCGCGGCGCTCGCGCGCCACGAAGAAGTCGCGGGCGAGCTTGTAACGGTCGCCATCGTTCCAGCGGTGGAGGGCGTGACCGAGCGCAACCCAGTCCAGTCCATCATTCTTCAGGTTGGAGAGCAGACGGCCAGCCTCGCGGCGCGCCCCAGCACTGTCAAGCCTTAGCCAGCGCTCAAAGCGTGATTTGCTAATCCCTGCCGTCTCCAGGACCTTCCCGGGCCGCGCACCGGGCTGATGCGGGTGACGCACCATCAACGGTAGCACGCTCAACCAGAACGCCTCATCTCCACGCGAGATGTCGAAGCGCTCGACCATGGCCCAGAACGCATCGCCCGGAATCTCGCGGGAAGACAAACGCCGCAATTCGGCCAGAGGCCCTCGCTGTCCACTCTGTCGCAGTTGATCCAGACGCGCGGCAACTCCAGCGATCTGCTTGGTAAGGGAACCGCCCGCGACCAGCGGCGGACCGGCGGACTGTGGCGCGGTATCTGTCGCGATCGAAGTACTCATACAGAACTCTCCTCAAGTTCGGAATCGGGTGTGATCTCCGGTGAACTCCCGCCGGCTGCATCGCGCATCCTGTGAAGCCGGTGCTCCAGCCAGCCTCGCGCATGCACCTCGCGCTCATATCTGCGCGCAGTGGCGGTCGGGATCATTTCCATGGTTTCGCGGAACGCAATCCGCGCCCACTCAGAAAGCTGCTCGGCCCAGTTGCCCCGCCACGTTTCATCTCCACTGGTATGCCGATCGGTCGCGCCTAGTAGCACTTCCAGGTAGCGGCGGTCTACCTGGTTTTCCAGGTTATCAGCCGGTGCGGCGACCTTTTTCTCGTCGCCATCATGCGGCTTGGCGTCACCCGCCAACAGGACGCGAGCAGCGCCATTCAGAGCTGACTTCACGTCCCTCACGCGCTGCATCAGTTCGCCGTGGACCTCCCGCACCGCTTGCGGAGTGTCGCTCAGCCAGGCTTCCGCGGAGGGAGGCAGCAGCACTTCACGTCGGTAGAACCCTACAGTTTTGCCCTGTTCGAAGGCGGTTCCTTCGAACACAACGCGCACGTCGGAGCGATGGTCGTGCAGGGCGCCCTGCAGTGCCAGCGCGCTCGGAGAGGGTACACCGGGGCGCTTTGGGTCGCCGCCGAATAGGAGATTCACTATCTCCCTGTAGTTGTAGCCGCCCTCGAGTGTACCGCGAACCTTGAGTACGTCAGGCTTCTTGAGGTCCGGCACGCGGGGGGTGAACGGATCGCCCAGATTGCCCCCACCGGTGAGGTCATTCACGCGGGCCTTGTTGGTAGGGCGGAACCAGACTGTATCGAACAGACCTTCCGCCGTCGGCTCCCCCAGTCGGACCAGCCGCGCCAGCGGGATAAATGCCGGGTCTAAGCGCTGTGACGAAAGCGAGGACTCACCGTCCCACATCTCCGTCCAGAGAGCCCAGACAGTGCCCCGCAGGCCGTTCTCCAGTCGGATACGGTCCCAAGCTTTTAGCAGCACGGCGGTGTCGTGACGGAATGTCTCGTTCTCACCCGTTCCCAATCTCGCGCCCATGAACGGACTGCCGGAGCCAGCTCCCGATGCGGAGCCCATGATCTGCGAGCCATAGTTCCCGCGGCCACCGAAAATAGCACCCAGCTGCAGGTCGAGCAGTGCGTACGCCGCCTGCTCAGCATCCAACGATCGTGTGCCGTCGTTCTTGCGCTCATGATTCTTGGAGCCGATGGCGCTCGTCAGGAGACTGGGCGTGTTGCGCGCGTACTTGCGCTCGGGTGGCTCCCCATCCGGCGTCGGCGGCTGCAAAAAACCCGGTTGCTTCGGCTCTGCCTGATACAACATCCACGCACCGCGGCTGCCGTCGGAGTCGCCTGCGGCAACACGAAGCGTATCTCGTACCGCTGCCGCCAACTCGCCGAGCGACCGCTTCGTCGCTTCATCCACACTCCAGCCACGCTCGTGTAGTGCTTTGCCTGCGCAACGTACTAGGAAGCGCCACAGGTGACCACGCTGCGCTGCAGCGAGCCGCGGGAAGTTCGTGATCTCCGAACCAGCGAGCAGCCGGGCTAGAAGATCTGGAAGTGATAGGACACTGAGCCCGTCGACACCAGCGAGTGTAAAGAGTGGCGTCTCAAGAATGTCACATGCTGCGGCTATATTCTGCATCGCGTACAGATTGAAGTGACGTGCCACGGACGCTGGACTTCCAAATGTACGGCTGACCGGTGACACTGGGCGGCGCGGTTTGGAGGCGCACCCTGTCCGCTCTCGCGAGGAGCGCAAGCCCAGTGTCAGGATGCCCTACCCCCGCTCGTGCGGGGATCACATTGCCGGTGAGCAATGCTCGAGCACTCAACCCGGCCTACAACCACGAACGTTGGTTATGCTCAAGCTCACAACCGTTAACGTGCAGTCAAGCTTGTGCGTTGGCAAGAGTCCGGTCCTGAATTGGTAAGAATGATGACCCCATCTAGAACTCCATTCGAACATGGGACACTCGTTTCGGCGATCCCGGAGGAGCACTTCTGGGCAAAG
>JBPCNJ010000242.1:0-2922 GCA_051001375.1 Gemmatimonadaceae bacterium | reverse complement strand
GAGACCGATCCCTGGCCCCGCGAACCCGGTCGGCACGTCGTGGTGCGCGGCGGCTCGATCGTGGCCTGGTCGACCGAGTCGGCGGCCGGACCGGCGACCCCCTTCCGGGTGGTCGGCGGTCACACCGACAGTCCCAACCTGCGGGTCAAGCAGCACCCGGACGCCAGCCGGGCCGGCTGGCAGGTGGTCGCGCTGCAGCCGTACGGCGGGGCGCTGCTCAACTCGTGGCTCGACCGTGACCTCGGTCTGTCGGGCCGGGTGACCGTACGCGACCCGGCAGTCCCCGGCGGAGCCAGGGAACACCTGGTGCGTGTCGATGAGCCGGTCCTGCGGGTGCCCCAGCTGGCGATCCACCTGGCGGAGGACCGCAAGGGCCTCCAGCTCGATCCGCAACGGCACCTGGACGCGGTGTGGGGGATCGGGACGTCGCCCCACGCGTTCGCCGACTTCCTCGCCGAGCACGTCGGAGTGGACGTCGACGAGCTGTTCGGCTGGGAGCTGATGACCCAAGACCTGACACCGAGCCGGCGGGTCGGTCGCGACGGCGACCTGATCAGCGCGCCGCGGTTGGACAACCAAGGCACCTGCTGGGCCGGCCTGCAGGCGCTGCTGACAGCCGTCGGTGAAGTCGGCGACGGTGCCGCGCCGGAGGGCGTCGTGCCGGTGCTCGTGCTGTTCGACCATGAAGAGGTGGGCAGCATGTCCGAGCGGGGAGCGTTCAGCGATCTGCTCGGCTCGGTCCTCGAGCGCGTCGTGCTGGGCGCTGGCGGGACCCGGGAGGACTTCCTGCGCGCGATGGCCGGGTCGGTGTGTGCGTCGGGTGACATGGCGCACGCGACGCACCCCGGCTACGCCGACCGGCACGAGCCGGCGCATCAGATCCAGGTCGGCGGGGGACCGGTGCTCAAGGTTCATTACGACCTGCGCTACGCCACCACGGCCGTCGGCGCTGCGGCGTTTGCCCTGGCCTGCGAGAGCGCCGGCGTGCCGCTGCAGCGCTACATGCACCGCGCCGACCTGCCGTGCGGCTCGACGATCGGCCCGGTCACCGCGGGACGGACCGGCCTGCAGACCGTCGACGTGGGAGCTCCCCAGCTGGCCATGCACTCCGCGCGCGAGCTGATGGGCGCCGTCGACCCGGCCCTCTACACCGCGGCGCTGGCGGCCTTCCTGGCACCCGCCGCGTGACAAGCCACAACGGCCCGGACCCGCGTTGACCCCGCCCGCGCCGCCCCAGTAGGCTGAAAGTTGCGCTGTGAGCCTGCGCAGCCTCGGCACGGAGCAGGCTCGCTCGCGTCGCGTCGACTCTCCCTCGGCACCTCGCGATCACAGGCTTGCCGCGCGCCCGCCGCGAGCCAAACCATCCCAACGGAGCCCATTCCTCTTATGACGAGCAGCATCGAAGCCCCTCCCCGCCAGGGAACCCCGCAGGTCGCGGTCAACGACATCGGCTCGGAAGAGGCGTTCCTCGCCGCTATCGACGAGACCATCAAGTACTTCAATGACGGCGACATCGTCGACGGCACGATCGTCAAGGTCGACCGCGACGAGGTGCTCCTCGACATCGGCTACAAGACTGAAGGCGTCATTCCGTCCCGCGAGCTGTCGATCAAGCACGACGTCGACCCGCACGAGGTCGTGTCGGTGGGTGACAAGGTCGAGGCCCTGGTCCTGCAGAAGGAGGACAAGGAGGGGCGGCTGATCCTGTCCAAGAAGCGCGCACAGTACGAGCGGGCGTGGGGCACGATCGAGCAGATCAAGGACGAGGACGGCGTCGTCACCGGCACGGTCATCGAGGTGGTCAAGGGCGGGCTCATCCTCGACATCGGGCTGCGCGGCTTCCTGCCGGCGTCCCTGGTCGAGATGCGGCGCGTGCGTGACCTCCAGCCGTACGTCGGCAAGGAGATCGAGGCCAAGATCATCGAGCTGGACAAGAACCGCAACAACGTGGTGCTTTCGCGCCGGGCTTGGCTGGAGCAGACCCAGTCCGAGGTCCGCCAGAACTTCCTCACCCAGCTCGCCAAGGCGCAGATCCGCAAGGGCGTCGTGTCGAGCATCGTCAACTTCGGGGCCTTCGTGGACCTCGGCGGCGTCGACGGTCTGGTGCACGTGTCCGAGCTGTCGTGGCGCCACATCGACCACCCCAGTGAGGTGGTGGCCGTCGGCGACGAGGTCACGGTCGAGGTGCTCGACGTCGACATGGACCGCGAACGGGTGTCGTTGTCGCTCAAGGCGACGCAGGAGGACCCCTGGCAGCATTTCGCCCGGACCCATCAGATCGGTCAGATCGTGCCCGGCAAGGCCACCAAGCTGGTCCCGTTCGGTGCGTTCGTGCGGGTCGAGGAGGGCATCGAGGGCCTCGTGCACATCTCGGAGCTGGCCGAGCGGCACGTGGAGATCCCCGAGCAGGTCGTGCAGGTCAACGACGACACGATGGTCAAGATCATCGACATCGATCTCGAGCGTCGCCGGATCTCGCTCTCGCTGAAGCAGGCCAACGAGACGGCGATGGCGACGGGTGAGGACTTCGACCCCTCGCTGTACGGCATGACCGCTACCTACGACGACCAGGGCAACTACCTCTACCCCGAGGGGTTCGACCCGGAGACCGGCGAGTGGCTCGAGGGCTACGACGACCAGCGCGCGGTTTGGGAGACGCAGTACGAGAAGGCGCACGCCCGGTGGGAGTCGCACAAGAAGCAGGTCGCTGAGGCTCAGGAAGCCGACCTGGACGTCGGTGAGGTCAGCAACTACACCTCGTCGGCCCCGGCGGAAGCCACTGCGGCGCCCGCACCGACCGACGGTGGTGCCCTCGCCTCCGATGAAGCGTTGCAGGCGCTTCGCGAGAAGCTCACCGGTCAGGGCTGAGCCCGGCCGGCCCATGTCGGGCATCTCGCGCCGTCCCCTCCGACGCGGGACCGG
>JBPCNJ010000241.1:0-5911 GCA_051001375.1 Gemmatimonadaceae bacterium | reverse complement strand
CATTCATGCGCCACGTTCATGCACCCCGTCTATGCCCCACGACTTCGCAGGTCCTCCAAATATCCGTCGTAGTTGCGCCGCATCTCCGCCAGTGAGTCACCACCAAACTTCTCGACCATTTCCGACGCAACCACGAACGCCACCATTGACTCGGCGATCACGCCCATCGCGGGTACCGCGGTCACGTCACTCCGCTCGACGGTGGATGCAGCACTCTCGCGCGTCTGCATGTCGATCGAACCCAGGGGGCGCATCAAGGTGCTGATCGGTTTCATCGCAACCTTTGCCACTAGTAGCTCGCCAGTGGTAATCCCACCCTCGAGCCCGCCGGCATTGTTCGAGCGTCTACGAACGCGACCAGCCGCGACGGCCGCGTCATCAGCATCGATCTCGTCGTGAACTCGCGAGCCCGGCAGACGAGCGGCCCCAAAGCCGGCGCCGATCTCCACGCCCTTGATCGCGTGGATCGACATGAGAGCGGCAGCCAGCCTACCGTCCAGCTTTCGATCCCAGCTCACGTGCGAGCCCAGCCCAACTGGCACGCCCTAGACGACGATCTCGCAAACGCCGCCAAGCGTGTCACCGTCCCGCTTGGCCTGATCGATAGCCTCGATCATTCGCGTCTCCGCTTCCCTGTCCAACGTCCGCACAGGGCTAGTGTCCGCGACGCGATTGAGATCAACCGGTAGTTCGCCCGGTCGAGCAGCGGGAACCCCACCCAGCTCCGTCACATGACTTCCGATACAAACGCCGAATTGGCCCAGCAGCACTCGACACACCGCGCCAACGGCCACTCGCGCGGTTGTCTCCCGCGCCGATGCGCGCTCCAGGATATCGCGCGCGTCGGCGCGATCATATTTGAGCATGCCCGCAAGATCAGCGTGGCCCGGGCGCGGGCGGGTCACCGCACGCTTTCTGGGCGACGGATCCTTAGCAATGGGCGCTACGCTCATGATCTCTTCCCAATTGCTCCAGTCCTGATTGCGAACGAGCATCGCGACCGGTGAGCCGATTGTCTCCCCCGCGCGCACCCCACTCAGAATCTCTGCACGGTCTGTCTCGATCTGCATTCGGCGCCCGCGGCCGTATCCCTGCTGTCTGCGCGCGAGCTGCGCGTCAACGTCAGCAGCCAGGAGCGGTAGTCCAGCTGGCATCCCTTCCAGGATCGCGATGAGCGCCGAGCCGTGCGATTCGCCGGCGGTGGTGAAGTGGAGCATGGTGGGACAATAATAAACCCGCGCGGCGATGGCGCGACAAACACTTTTCTGCGGGGTGGCGCAAACCCAAACTAAAAGTGAGGCTCGGTCCTCACCGAGCCCCACTCTCATGCCAGCGAGTCGTGCGCGTTACTGTGGCCAGCTAGCGTTGGGGAAGACCCGCGTATCGCTTGAGCTCACACTGACCACGACTACGCCCTGCGACGTCGCACCGACCAGGATCACGTCACCCGTCGACCGTCGCACCGAGGACTTGATCGGACCGATGATTGGCGCCTTCAGTGGTATCGTGCTTACACGCCTGTGGTAGTGGCTGTCATAGACCTCGATGAGCGGCTCGGTCGATGCCGCGAATACGTAGCACGACGGGCTCGCTCCACCGCCCGGCGGGAAGCTCTTGTTCGCAGGAGGGAAGTCGAAGCCAGCACTGCGCGAGGTCGTCGTTTGAAGCGTCCCCTGCAGCCGTAGGGTGGTGTCGAGTAGATAGATGGAATCCGCGCGCACTGCGCTGAGGCTGCCGTCGAAGTTAATTCCCACGCCAGCAACACGCGCACTGCTGTTCGCGATGAAGTCCGTCACGTCCTCAGCGCGGCTCACACCAGCGTCAACCATGGGCGTTGGGAGAGTGCGCGTGGTACCGTCAGAGAACGTTCCGGTGGCAACGAGACCAGGCACGACGTCGTAGCCTATTGCTCGACTGTTGTACACGGGGCGCCCTCGCCCATGATGGCGCGGCGGAAGTTGCCGGAGTTGCGCACATATGTGGTGTCGCGGAACGCAAGCCGATCGATCTGCACGACGACGGAGGACGAGATCGAGTCCAGCACCTTCGTGTCACTTGCGTCCTTGGGCACGTGCGGAACAGCGATGTACTGCTTGGAAGGAACAAGCACGGAGTCGCTCCCGACGCAACTGCGCCCAGTCTGCGTATCGGCGCAAGCCGCGAAGCGATCAATCTCGAGCGTGTCGGAGCGCGCTGTTCCCTGCCCCATCGCGGGCTCAAAGAAGAAGTGCGACGTCTTGCGCGACAGATTCTCCCAGCGGACCGTACCCTGATTGGGGAAAGGCACCGATCGGCCCGGCGTTGGCGTCGTGGAATAGACCACCATGACGTCACCACAAGCGTTCGGATTAAATGGCGACGATTTGCATGTCGCAGCCAGGTACTGTGGACGATCGCTGAAGTCGTAGCGAGTGCGTTGCGTCACTGACCCGTTGCTCACCGTGGATGAGCTGACGGTCGTCACCGTGTATGCAACGATATTCGGCAACGCATAGCTGGAGACATCGCGCCCTTCAGGCGAGCCCGCGATCCCACCCAAGCCAGTCGACGCCGCGTCGCTAATGTCAACGTATCCGATGGACGTAGCGCCGGAGTGCGCTACAAGTAGCGTATCACCGTAGGAGAAGTCAGCGTTGCCATTTGCTCGACTGTCCGTTATTCAAGTTCTTGTTCATCACCTTACTGGCCCCTCGAGCCTACGCGCTCACCAGCGTCAATGACGTGCGGCGTGATGAGGATGAGCAGATCGCGCTTCTCTTCCGACCTGCCGGTGACGCCGAACAGTTTGCCCAGTATCGGCAGATCTACGAGGATTGGAATGCCGCTCTTGGTCTGCGTCACGCTGGTAACCGTGAGACCGCCAATCACTGCCGTCTCACCGTCCTCGACCAGGAGCCGGTTATCGGCCATCTGCGTATTGAATACGTAGCCGATGTCGGAGCTGGCCAACTGCGCATCAGAGTTCTCCGCGTGGACATCCATGAGGATCTGGCGATTGTTCGTGATATGCGGCGTCACTCGGAGAATGATGCCGACGTCCTTTGTCGTGACGGTGGCGCGCGGAATCAGTCCGCCACCACCGGCGGAACTCGCGTCCAGCGTACGCAACGGGACCTGCTGTCCAACCTGGATGCGGGCCTCTCGATTATCCACCGTCACTATGCTCGGCTCCGCCTGCAGATCAGCCAGCCGCACTTCCTTCAGCGCATCGAGGAAGCTGGTGAGCGAGAACTTGCCGATCGCCGCTGAGTAGACCAGTGATAACGCCGGTCCCACAACACGGCTGTTCGCGTTGGCGATTGCCGACAGCGTGTTGCCACCGAGAAAGATCTGATTGCCAGTGACTGGCGTCCCGCCACCGACCGCATCCGGAACTCCATCGCCATTCGTGTCAATCGGCTTGAGCGTGCTCGGATCCGTTCGCGTCACGAGCTGACTGAAGAACTGATTGCGCGATCCAATGTCGTACGAAAGGCCAAGATTCTCGATATCGGTACGATTGACGAAGATGATCTTCGCCTTGATCGCGACCTGGGGCGTGCGCACGTCCAGATTCTGCACGTAGCTGATGATTCCGCCAATGCGCGATGGCGTCTCCGTCACAATCAATGTGTTGGTACCAGGATTGGATGCGACAGCGCCGCGGGTGATGCACGTGGTACTTCCTGACGAACCGCCCGCCCCACCGCCGTTGGCGCTTGGGTTCACCGCCGCGGTCGCGCTGGTCGAGGTGCAGTCTCTGGCAAGAAGCTTGGTGACCACCGATACGAGCGAGTCGGCCTTGGCGTAGTTGATCGGGATGAGCTGAGTTACGAGCGGCTCGAGTGCCTGGCGCGCCTGCACGTTGGCATAGCTGTCCACCGTTATGATGCCCGAGGCTGGATCTTCAGCTGCCGCGAGTCCCTGGCCCTGCAGAATGGCGCGGAGCGCGACATCCCACGGCTGGTTGCGAATTTCCGCCGTGACGGTCCCGCCCACATCCTTTCCGACCACGATCGTGCGCCCGGCGAACGTCGCGAACGCGGCGATGACGTCCTTGATGTCGGCGTCCTGATACGTGACCGTGATGCGCGGCTGCGTGGACGGTCGCTGGCCCTGAATTGATGACGGCTGCGCGACAGCGGTGGCGTAGCTGCGTTCCTGGCGCTGGACTGGCGCGGGCGCATCTTCACCCCCGCGGCTATCGCGCTCAGTATTCCACCGGTCACCGTGCCAGGCAGCAAAGTTAGGCGCCCCGCCGCTCACGGCGATGCGCACTTCGTTGCCGCCGCGCTTGACTTCATATGCGTGCGTGCCATCAAGCTGAAGCACGAGGCGAACCACATTCGGCCGGAACTGGGATACGCGGATATCGGTGATCCCGCCACGCGCCACGCGATCGTATGCTGATGGCGAACCGGAGAGCGTCGCTCCCTTGAGATCGACGACAACGCGGAACGGGGCGTCGAGCGTGAAGTCCTGAATCTCGACCGGAGACTCCACGCCCACGACCACATCGGCGTGCCCCGATCCCGGAACGACGCTCACTCCAGTCACCGTGGAGGCGACCGATGTCCGGGCGCACGTCTTCACACATGCTGTTGACGCGTGCGACGAGGACGGGGTGAGAGTGTGCCCGTGCGCTGCCGCGATGGCAGCGAGGGTAATCAAGGGGAACTTCATTGAGTCCTCGTGTTTGTGGAATCGCCCATCGCCAACGTTTGCTGACGGCTGAAGCCGAACTCTTCGAGCGCGAAGACCACCGCCTTGGGATCAATTCGCACCACGCGCATGCGTCCCAGCGGAGATCCTACCTTCACGCGGTACTGCTCCTTGGTTCCTAGATCGCGCAGCACCGCTACCGAGTTGCCGCCGGTTGCGTCGTACGCGACGGTGGTGAGGCGCAGATCGGTGATGATCGGCCGGATCTCGCTACTCTTGATCAGCGATACGAACGGGTCGCGCCGACCGGACGGATTGTACTGAAAGACTTCACGGCTGAACGTGATCGTCCGGGCCGTGTCGGTCTTCGATTCGGGGGCGCGCGAAGACTGCGCCTGCGCGGCGTTAGCGAGCAGTCCGAGTACAAGTGCCGCGCCCAAGCAGCGCGCAAGGCGAAAGTGCCCGATCATTTGGCCTCCCTATCCGATGCGAGCGGCGTGGAGCGCGCCACGTATGTCTGCAGTTGAAAGCTGGCGTCCAGAAGTGACTCGCCGGGCTTCTGACGTGCCTTCCCCTTATCGCCTGCGTGCTGCTTGAGATCGATGCCGACTGGCGCCATGATGCGATCAAGCGAGCCGACGTTGGTCAGAAACTCCGCGAGCTCGTGATAACCGCCCATGACGGACACCTTGTAGCGGTACGTATCAAAGTGCTCGCCCTGCACAACGGGAACCGGCTCCACCGATGCGAGATCGAGCCCGACCCTGCGCGCCGCGGTGGATACGTTCTCCAGCAGCGCCGGCACCTCATTAGTCGTCGGGACGAGCTCGCGCATGACGCCGAGGTTCTTCTCGTACGAGGCCGCCTCGGCTTCCAACTGCTGCACGGTGCCACGCGTAAGGTCAACGCGTGCCTGCCGATTGAGCGTTTCTACCGAGTCGACGTGCGCGGCATACACCGCGAGAGTTTCAGTCTTGGGATTGTAGGCGAACCACCAGAACGCGGCAGCCGCAACAATCCCGATGAAACCCATCCCAGTCAGCGCTTGTTCGCGCTGAGTCATGTTCGCGCCTATTGCCATATCAGCGCACCGCGAGTACGAGAGGGACGGTCTGAATCATCTGACGCGGGGGCATTTCGCTCTGCGCTTCGAGCTGAAACTCGGTCACTTCCTTGTTATCGGCAGAGACAAGATCCGAGCGCGTGAGCTGCACGTTCTTGATAAACGGCGACGCTTCGAGGGTTTTCATGAACAGTGTGAGTGCCTGTA
>JBPCNJ010000240.1:0-6293 GCA_051001375.1 Gemmatimonadaceae bacterium | reverse complement strand
GCCTGACGTGAACCCCGGAAGCTGATCCAAAAGTTATGTTGGTCCTCGAGGAGGACCGATGCGGAAGAGCCGATTCACGACGGAGCAGATTGTCGCTGTGCTGCACGAGCACGAAGCTGGTGGAAAGGTGGCAGAGGTGTGCCGGCGGCACGGAATCACGGAGCAGACGCTGTACCGGTGGAAGAAGAAGTACGGTGGAATGCAGGTGAGCGAGGCTCGCCGCCTGAAGCAGTTGGAGGAGGAGAATCGCCAGCTCAAGCGGATCGTCGCTGACCAGGCGCTGAATCTGCTGGTGGTGAAGGATCTATTGGGAAAACAGTGGTGACGCCCGACAAGAGGCGGACGGCCGTCACGCAGGCGATGCAGGCCGCCGGAATCACCGAGCGCCGTGCGTGCCGGTTCACCGGCTTTGCGCGAGCGAGCCAGCGCTACGTTACGCGTCGTCCTCTGCGCACCGAGCTGCGCGAGCGACTACAAACGCTGGCCATACTGCGGCCGCGCTGGGGCTACAGGCGACTGCACATCCTGCTCCGGCGTGAGGGCTACGAGATCAATCACAAGCTCACGCGTCGGTTGTACCGAGAGGAAGGCTTGACCGTGCGGCGGAGAAAGCGCAAGCGCGTGGCCGTGGCTCGCGTGGTGAAGACCGTGATCAGTGGCCAGAACGAGCGATGGAGCATGGACTTCGTACGCGACACGCTGGCTGATGGTCGCGTGTTCAGAGCATTCACGCTGGTCGACGATTTCACGCGCGAGTGTCCGGTGATAGAAGTCGATACGTCGCTCACGGGCGAGCGCGTCACGCGTGTACTGGATCGGCTTGCACTCAGCCGAGGGCTGCCGGCGTGCATCGTGTGCGACAATGGGCCGGAGTTTTCTGGGCAGGTACTCGATCAGTGGGCGCACGAACGCGGGGTCGTACTGCACTTCATTGAACCTGGGAAACCGGTGCAGAATGCGTACGCTGAGAGCTTCAACGGGCGACTCCGTGACGAGTGCCTGAACGAGAGCTGGTTCACGAGCCTGGCCGATGCCCGAGTGACTATCGAGAGCTGGCGAAGGGATTACAACGAAACTCGGCCGCACAGCGGCCTCGCTGGATGGACACCGCTGGAGTTTACAAATGCACTGCAAGCAGGTACAACTTCAACTACAACCACTGGGCCGACATAACGATTGGTACAGCCTTGGGGCCCACGTCAGGGTGACCCCACCTTCCAATCGGACTCGATCCGACGACCATACCAGTACTGCCGGGTGAATTCGCCGTTGGTGATCGCCTCCCACAGTTTTTCCGCCGTCGTCGCGATGTAGCTCACGTACAGGAATTCGGGTCTATTTATTTCGGTGGTCCTCAAGAAATTGTTTCAGCTCACCGATTGCGCGCAGCCGCACGCGCTCATACTTGTCGATTCAACGCTCGTAGATCTTGGGTTGATGCAGTGCACTTTTCCCGCCCGCGCCATACCCCGACCACGAGGTTTGCTGCTCCCACGGAACTATATGCAACCGTATGGCTGCATATCAAGCCGCACCGACATAGTCAGCGATCAACAGATATTAGACAGACGTTAGGATGTACGTCCGTCGCGAGCTTTAGCTATTCGAACAATCTGGCTTGGGATCGCCCATCCAGAAGCGCGGGCCGGGTGCGTTTCTCGCGTGTGGAGATAGTGCTGGTGTGGACGTCCGGCTAGGCGTGAAAGTGAGGATAAACCGACATGAACATTCAGTTTGAGCCGGCTCGCGATCCGGAAGATCTGGCCCGCTTGCTCGTTACTCGGGCCAACAGCGGCGACGTGGACGGAATGGTTGCGCTGTACGAGGCTGATGCGGTTCTCGCCTGTCCCGTCTGGACCGTCGACCAGCCGTCAATCGCTTCCTAGATCCTCCGCATCTATCGCATTGATGAAACCGAGCTGCTGTACGTTGGACCACGCACACCGAGCACCGTGCGCAAGATCGAGACAATGCTGTATCCATCGGGATCGCCATAGCGGCGACCTCGCTCGAATCAGCCGCCACTCGCGCGCTTCGCGTATTCCGCTGGCGACATCCCGATGAGCGAGCGGAAGTCATTGATGAAGTGCGCCTGGTCGAAGTAGCCGAGCTCCAACGCCAGGTGAGTCGAGTTGGCTACATTGCCGCCGGACAACAGCTCGGCGGCTTCCTGCAGCCGGTAGCGGCGAATCACCCATTTCGGGCTCACGCCAACGTAGCGACTAAAGAGACGTTGCAAAGCGCGCGCGTTCAATCCGAACTCGCGCGAGATTTCCTCAACACGCGTGATCTCGCGGTGCGCGATTACGTATTCACTTATCCGATTGACCGTTTCGATATTCTCGTCTTTGACGGGTAGGTGGTCTCGAAGAAAGCGTTCAGCCACCACGATCATGTCGGCGTCCTCACCGACGACTAGCACTTCGGTCTCAAGTGCGTGATCGTCCACACCGAACATTTCGCGAATTGTGCGTGACGAATCTGTAAGCGCGGAAACTGGCAACGCTGTAAACGAACGAAATGCGCCGGGCCTGAACTTTATGCCGAATACCAATCCAGCGCCGGCGATAATGCGTGTGAACTTCCTGGTTGCCACGCCAAAGATCCCGGAGACACCCTTCTCGATAACAAGATTGACGCTCGGGTGCGGGATCGTTTCCTGCACGCGGGGAGCCTGTCCCGTCAAGTCCCATCGGACGATCCAATACCAGTCGATCCAGAATGCAAGGTCGGGCGCCGGAGCATGCCGCGCGAAGGCGAATCGCCCGTCCGTCGCTATTGGATGCAAAATTCCCCTCGTCCCCGCTCGATTCGACATCCATGCTCCAGCTATGAGGCGAGGCTGGAACATAGCGCGTACTGCGCGGGAGTGAGCCGCGACTATGACTATGCGGTCATGGGATCGTTGGAAGCGTATAGTCGAACTCGTATGAGTGCTTTCCGTCGGCGATGTTGATCACCAGCGTGCCCATGAGCCCCGTGAGCTCGCCCGTGCCAGAATCCGGCACCACGCTCACGTTCAACATCGGAGCGCCGCGCGTCATCGTTCCGCTGTGTTGGAAGACGAATGTGCCTCGGCGGCCGTTGAGTGCCCCGGTCACGCGCTCGATAGCGACATAGCCAGCGGAACCCTTTACGCTGGTACCAGCGCTCAGCATCTCGCCCTTGCTTGTCGCCTCAAGATCGCCCTGGAATTGTTTGTCGATCGACATTCGGGCGAGCGTGGCGTCATCGGTATTGTAAGCCGTTAAGGGCTCGAGCTGCACTTCGAACGTCCCGGTTGCGTGTATGGTGTTCATTGGCGTTCATCGTGAATTGTATTTGGGAGCTGTGCGCGGCGCGTCAAAGAGAAGGTATAACGAGTAGCGCATCGTGTATTGGAGAAATGCGACAGCGCGCTGCCGAAGACAACATTACAGGATGCACAGCGCGCTCTATCGCGACGATCGCCGCAACGCTTCTAACGCGGCCGCAAGCTCGGTCGCGCCACGCCGCAGCTCCTCGGCATCTATTGCGGCGAACCCCAGCTGCAATCCTTCGCGCCGCGCATCACTTCGCGCAAATCGGCTCAACGGTGTCACGTCCACTCCACGCTTTGCAGCAGCCCGCCGCCGATTCACCATCGATCTCTTCGCATAATCAACCCGCGGTCTGCAGCCCGGCCTCAATCCCCGTGATCTCCAGCAGCCTCGCGAGCTGTTGATCGCTACCCTCGTCCACCACGCCGACGTACCCGATTACACTTCCGTATGGGCGAACGCTACCGATTCGACACAGTCCCGATACCAGCTACACAACAACTTTCTCGTGCACAGCGGAACACAACCATGAACGAACGCATGGACTATTCGAAGGTCGCTCCCGGAATATACGTCGCCATGATGGGGCTGGAACGCTATCTCGCAACGTGTGGGCTCGAGACTGACCTCATGCATCTGGTCAAGCTGCGCGTCTCGCAGATCAACGGATGCGCCTACTGCCTGGACATGCACTGGAAAGATCTGCGCGCCGCAGGCGAGACCGAGCAGCGGCTGTATTCGCTGGACGCATGGCGCGAGTGCCCGTTCTACACCGACCGCGAGCGCGCCGCACTCGCATGGGCGGAAGCCGTGACGCTCATCGCTGGCGACCACGTTCCCGATGAAGTCTACGATAGCGTCAGCCCGCATGTCACGGAGAAGGAGCTGGCCGATCTCACGTTAGCTGTCGCAACAATCAACGCGTGGAATCGACTCGTGATCGCACGGCGTGCCACGCCTGGGACGTACCGACCGGGAGCAACGCAGCCAGTCTGATCCCACTCCCCTCACATTGGATGGAGCCGTGACGTACGCCCCGCTTACGGCCGCGCGGCCGAAGGGAGCCTTCTCACGCTCGTGCTCGAAAGCGTGCTTGCCGCCGCTCCTGCACGGCCATCGAAATCTCGCTCATCATCACGTCGGAAACCCGTTTAGCATCACTTCGCCGGATTTAATTTCGCGGGCGGATGAGTTGCGTGCACAGCGTACGGCGAAATGCATGGAACCGTTGGACAAACAGTAAAGAGCACATATTGCGAGAGATCCCCTTCATCATTGCGAATGCATTCGCCGACCAGCCGTTCAGCGGGAATCAGTGTGCGGTCTGCATCACTCAGGAATGGTTGGTTGATGCTGAGATGCGCGCACTGGCGGCCGAGTTCGCAACGTCAGCGTCAGCGTTCGTGGTGCCGGTGGATGACAGTTTTGCGATCCGTTGGTTCGCGCCGTCCGGCCGCGAGATCGAGCTGTGCGGTCATGGAACCATTGCTGCGGCGCATGTTCTATTCGAAACGACAGTGCACTCCGGCGATACGCTGATACTCCGCACAGAACGCACCAGCCTGCTGGTCGGACGGAGCGACCCCGAAGTGTGGATGACGATGCCCGCGGGAGCCGTCGAAAGTGTGGCAGATCCTTCAATACTCGCGAAAGCGCTAGGAGGACGCATTCCTCCCCGCGCATGGAAGGGCAGAGACTACGTCGCAGTTTTCGATGATGCATCCACGGTCCAGGCGCTCAGTCCGGATCGGGACGCGCTCCGGCAGATCGATGCATATGCGCTGGTTGTGACTGCACCGGGCGGCCCGGACGACGAGGCCGACTATGTTGCGCGCTTCTTCAAGTCGGACCGCCCCGACTGCGAGGACCCGGTGAACGGTGCTTCGCAAGCGTTTGCTGCACCGCTCTGGGCGCGCCTGCTCCAACGCACCGAACTGCGCGTTCGGCAGCTCAGCAAACGGGGTGGTCGGATGCGCTGCCGGGTTGACGAAGATGGCGTTACGGTATCAGCCAGAGCATTCAGTGCGATGCGCGGAAAAGTGTACCTGACCTCTGTGGGATAGTGCAGTAGCATTAGAGCACATCTGGGAACGTGCCGGGCAACAATTGCCTGAGCACGAGTTTCAGAGTTACGATTCACGAATGCCCCGCAACCCTACTTCAGCAACTGACCGGCGGTCCTCACGCACCGCACGCGAGCAAGCGGGTACGCCACCGATGCGACGCGCCCCGCTCGGGGAACTGGAGGCCGAGCTGCACCAGTCACGACCGTTTCGGTCCGACGCGCAGGAGGCGACCATCGCACTGCTACGGACAGCATCGGTGGTCGCTCGCCGGCTCGGGAAAGCGATAAGCCCAAGCGGAATCAGCCTCGCGCAGTACAATGTGCTGCGAATTCTCCGCGGCGCCGGCACGGCCGGGCTCCCCACCCTCGCCATCAAGGACCGCATGATCGAGGAGGGGACCACGATCACCCGGCTTCTGGACAAGCTGGAGGAGGCAGGACTGGTGCACCGCAAGCGATCGCGTCCAGATCGCCGACAGGTCCTCTGCACGCTCACACCGGCTGGAGCAAAGGTCTTAGCTAAGCTCGACCCGGCGATGGATGCCGCCGACGAGGCAGCGGTCGTAATGCTCGACCCTGCCACTCAGCGACAACTCATCGCGGTGCTCTCGGCCATCCGGCGCGGCGCCCATCAAGACTCCGACTAATCCAGGTAAGTACAGAGGAAGCGTCTGCCGATCGATGGTGGCATGGGTCGCGTCTAACAAATACTTGCTCTGCTATCTATTGCTATGCATATTATGTGAGACATCGGCAGACCGTGATTCGCCGGGCCACCCGTTTACTACATCACTCTCGGAGCTTAACCATGCCTGCGCCTTCTGCCACCGCCCTCACCAGTCCCGCTACAAAGCGACTCTCACCCACTGCTCGCGAGCGTTCGTCGACGCTCGCTTTCCTACTATCCCTCGTCCAGACGAGCGATGATT
>JBPCNJ010000239.1:0-3680 GCA_051001375.1 Gemmatimonadaceae bacterium | reverse complement strand
GTCCACGGTGTATCGACCGATGCGGCGGTGATCGGCCTGATCCGTTTTCCGTCGGGCGACACGAGAACGAGGCGCGTTGCGGCAGGTACGGTCTGCACCGCAACCATTTCTCCGTCAGCGCGCACGTCGGGTGCGCTCAGCCGCGCGCCGAACGTCAGTCGCTCGATGTTATCGCCGCGCTGCACGTACAGGTCACTGCCGGAGTGAAATCGGTCACGGTATTCTGCCTGTGAGAATACGATCGATCCATCAGCGCGGACCGCGTTCACGTCGAGCGAGTTGCGCCGCGACAGGCGCTCGGGCGGCCGACCCAACACCGCTGCGTAGAGCCCCTCCGACTCGCGCCCGTTGTTGCCCGGATACACCAGCGTCGAATCATCACGCCAGCGTGGAAACAGAATCTGGCGGCCACCTTCCGGTACTTCGTACGCGCGTGCCGCCCCGAAGCCAGCGGTCGTCCTCACGCGGTCGCTGGAATCCGAGACACGATTCAGCGCTGAGTCGCGCCAGCGGGTCCACGCGTGCGCAAACGTCTCACCAAATGTGCGCTTGGCCTCCCTGTTCAGCAGAATGGGAATGACCGCCGCGCTGGAACGCTCAACGAACGCGGGAACTGTTTCCGCGCCGTGACGCCGAGCCAGATCGTCCCACACGAATGAGCCGTACACGTACACCGACTCTCCGTACGGAAACTTGGACGTGGCGAGCGACAGCTGGTCCAGCGTCGGAACGAGATGATCCACGGCGGCGGCGCGCGCCACCGCGGCGTTGTAGGTACCGAGTAGTCGGCCGCCACTGGTGAAGCGGGACTCGTAGTAGACGGCCAGCCCCTCGGTGAGCCAGGAGGGCGTGTAATAATTTGGGAAGAGCACCGGGTTCCGTCCGAAGACATGCTGCGCCACGCTCCAGATTCCGCGACTCCGGTCCAGATGAAAGATGTGCGTTAGCTCATGTTGTAGCACCAGCACAGTCCAGTCGTCGTAGCTCTCCAGCGACAACTCATCCACGGGTGGACGGGCGTAGATGATTACACGGTTGCTCGGGAATACCGTCGCGGAGCCGTTAGAGACATCGGTCGCGTCGCTTATGACGATGTCTATCGTGCCGCGCGGTCGCACCAGCTCCGTCGCGAGGTTGGCGTACGCACGCTCGGCCACCGAGGCCGCGTGCCGTGCCTCTCCTTCTAGCCGCGGCGTGAAGTGCACATTGAAGTGCCGCGTGCGAATGGTGCTCCACTGCTCGTTCGCGGGCACCTGCGTGTGGCCGATACTGGCCCATGTCGTCAATGCGAGCGAAGCGACCAATACACGCCCCATCAATGTGCGCAATGTGATCCTCTCCGGGGTGCCCCGCGTGATGCTCTTGCCGATACGCGTTGTAGCCGCGCAGACCGTTCCGTAACCCATGGCGCTAGCGTGCGAACGAGGCGAAGAATCGCTCCAGCCCGGTCACGATGCCGAGCGCGTACGCTCTCTGATACTGCGGCGTCTTTATCGCTGCCTCCTGGTCCGGCATGATGATGAAGAGCCCCTCCGCCAGGATCGACGGGAACCAGGTGGGTCGAGCCAACGCCAGGTTCTGAAAGATCACGCCGCGGTCGCGCAGCCCCAGCTCGGCCACGAGCCCGCGCTGCACTTCGGCCGCCAGCGGCTTGGACTGGGGCTGGAAGTAATACGTCCCGGTGCCGTTGGTGCGGAACGGATTGTTACCGTCGGCGTCGGCGTTCAGATGGATCGAGACGAGAGCGTTCGCGTCGGCGCGTCTCGCGATGATTGGGCGATCGCCGAGCGCGACCGGCTCGGCGGTTGTTCGCGTCATCACTACGTGGGCGCCCTTTGCTTCCAGAAGGTCGCGCACGGCCAGTCCTACGGCGAGCGTCGGCACCGGCTCCCACAATCCTGTCGGACCGGTGGCCCCGATGGGCGGGTGTCCCGGATCCACAACGATGGTCAAGCCACGCAGCGGCGCGGTCGCGTCCACGACGGGCGGCCGCCGGATGCTGAACTTGAGCACGCCGGCGTGGTACAGCGCCAGGTAGCCGTACACTGGGCGCGTAAGGTCGAACCGATAAACGGTGCGCGAGCCCGCACGCGATCGCGTGACCGCCGCAATGAGCGGGTCGCTGATCCTCCCGAGCGAGTCGCTTGGCTTGGCGGTGTTGTACAGCGTGAGCGTGAGTGTGCGCTCGCTCTCCTCGACGATGTACGCCGGCAGCGACGGTACATGCAGCTCCATACTCACCTCGCCGGCCGCGGCGGACATGATTGGCTGCGTGATCGCGAGGGGGGGCAGGTTGGTCGCGGCGGTTGAGACGTCGGCGCGCGGCACCCAGACCTGCTGGTCGGGGTCAAGCTGCACACGTGCCATGTCGTCGCGGTACTCGGTCACGCTCACCGGAGTGCCGGGGAACAGGAACCAGCGATACGACCCAGTCGGCGTTGGCCGGCCGATCACGACGTTGTCGGTGTCGCTGACGATCTCGTTGGACGTGTCGCCCACGAGCACCGCGGGCGTGGCGGGGACGAGTCCCTGCGCCGCTCCCAGCTGCCCCGCTGGCCGCGGCGGGATGGCAGCGAGGGTACGAACCGGGTAGCGCGCGCGCACCGTATCGTCCCCGGTATACGCCACGATGTCGTACCACTGAGCGGAGACTTGCGGATTGGCGAGCCAGCCCATGAATGCTCCGTTGGGCCAAACCGGGACGAGTACGCCATTGATTGTGAGGCCGGCCGAGCCGCTGCCTATGGATCCGAAAACAAAATTGGAATCGCGCGAGGCTATGAGCGCTCCCTCACGCGGATACACCACCTTTATCTGGAGCGGCCCCTCCACATCGGGCACTGGCGGGAGTTTTGGATTGGGCGCCGGCAGCGGAGCGCGCGCGATTGCTCGGGCTCCGGAGCCGGTTGGGGCGCCGACCGGAGTCGGGGCTGGGCGCGGACTATTTTTTGCGCATGCTGCCGCGATCACCGCGACCGGGAGTGATACTGGGCGGCTGAGGCGGACCATCGGTCAAAACTAGCGCCGCGGAGGCGTGCCGGTCAGCCGCTGCTGGTGTATTCTTCCACATGCCCGCCCGCGACACCAACCGTGACCAGAGTCGCGATCAGAATCGAGATACCAGGAGCGACGCGAGCCGGGACTTAAGCGGGGGGAGCGGCCGTTCGCTGGTCGTGGTTGCCGGCGGCCGGACCGACGTTGGGCGAGTGCGCGCGCTCAACGAGGACGCCTATCTCGTTGCCGCGTTGGGCGATGACGGTGTCGTCACCAAGGGGAACACCACGATCCTGACCGTGCCGAAAACGCCGGTGATGATGGTCGTAGCCGACGGCGTCGGTGGAGCGGCTTCGGGTGAGATCGCCAGTCTCATGGCGACGGACACGATGCTCATTGAGCTGCGCAGACGGTATGAGCGAGAGTGGGTCGCCGGCCATCACGCAGTCGAGATTGCGCTCCGGAGCGCAATAGCGGCTGCCAATCATGTCATCTTTACGTACTCCGGTGCCAATCCACAGCACCGCGGTATGGCGACCACCGCAACGCTGGTGGTGATCCACGATGGCATCATCTCCATCGCGCAGGTTGGGGACAGTCGCGCATACCTGTTGCGTGGAGGAGCGACGCGCCAGATCACCAAGGACCAGTCGCTGGTGCAACGGCTGGTGGATGCAGGTGAGATC
>JBPCNJ010000238.1:0-16818 GCA_051001375.1 Gemmatimonadaceae bacterium | reverse complement strand
CCTAGTTGCGCTCCCGCCCGCCACCGCCACCCTGGCGACCACCAAAACCACCAAACCCACGCGGAGTCTTGATGCTGTCAGGCACCTGTGTCCACTGCTCCGGCGTAAGAATTGACTTCGCCCCCGTCAGCGCGACGGTGAGCGCCTGGCGACCCTCCACGATCCGCGGTCGAATGAGTGCCATGATCGCCTGAGGATCACCCGCCCCTTTCTTCTGCACCTCCGCGCGAATCGCTGTCGCGATAGCCTGCGCCTTCGCCGCGAGTGTGTCGGAAATGAGCGTCAGCTTTCCAACCTGATCGTCGCTGAGCTTGAGCGTATCGCGCATCTGAATAATCTGCGTGATTGGATTCATCACCGCCGCAGCAGCGAGTGTCGAGCTGTCGGTGCGTGCCGCAAAGATCTGCCGGAAGCGATCGCGTGGATCAGGACCAAGCGTCAGGCGCGCCTGCAGCGCGAGAACGAATGGTTGGCGGTATGCGCTGCGCGATGCGTTGTTGGAGCCGAAGCGTCCGTTCACGTCGTACACGAAGGACTGCGTTGCCTGATTGAAACCGCGCACATACAGCAGTGTGGGATCGGCGCGATTGAACTGCCCCCAGCCATGCAGATCGCCTCCGTGGAATAGCTGATCCAGCCCCGCAAGCACGTTCGAGCCGATGAGCGAGAACATCATCTTGCGGTTCAGATTGAAGCCGGACGGGCGGAAGTTTGCCTGCAAATCCAGCGAAGGTGTCCACGGGCCGCGGCAGCTGTTGCGACCAGCGACTGTGCCGAGCTGCGCCGTGAGACAGTCGCGCACACGCGATGGCGCCGAAGCGAGTAGTCCCTGGATCGCCGATGCTACCGCGGGATCGGCCGTATTGGCCGGGTTGAAGATGCATGCGCTGTCGTTGCGTGCACCATCTCCATTGATGTCGCCGCCCACGATCGGCGTGAACGGAGTGCCCGACGTCAGGCGTGCAATCGCTGACAGATCCATCCACGTTGTGACTGGTCGCGTGAGGAATCCCTGGATTGAGTGCCTTACGTCCAGATCGCCCGGTGACCGCTCCACCACATTTGGCTCGCCCGCGGTCGTCGGCGACGCAAATCCTTGCGCGGCGGAACAGCAAGTAAACGACGACTGATCGCGCGTCTTCTGAAGCGTGTACGCCAGATTCATCGTGGTTCCTCCGGCCGTCCCTCCGTTCAGTGATAGAGTGAGCTGCCGAGTGTCACTCTTCAGACCGGACGTCAACTCGAGCACCTGACCGTACTGCGCGAATCGGCGTGAAGCGGCTGAGCTAACCTGTCCCGTTGCTGGCACGATGGCCGACGTTGGCGCGTACACCGGCCGGTTGCCTTCGCTCGCCAGCGTGAACGCGGGCACCGTGCTGAGATTGAGATCGTTCACTCCGTACAGCGCGACGCCGCGCGCGTAGCTAGCATCGGCCGCGACTGTGAACAGTCCAAAGAGCCGATGTTGCAGCCCCAACGACGCGCGCAGCGAACGTGGCGCCTCGAAATCCGGTGCCAACAGCGTCACAGCCCTGCGGTTTGCCGAGAAGCTTGGCGGCACACTTATGCCCGGCACGCACGCGGTCGGTGCCGAATAGGGATCGATGCCATAGCTGTGCCAGTCAGGTGTGGGAACCGCGGCACCGATGCACGCCAACTGCTGTTCCGTATCCGTCAGCCCCGTTGCGCTCTGCGCCGACGTGTACAACCCGGTCGGTGTCTTCGCGCGAAACTCGCCCACGCCACCGCGGATGACAAATGCCGGTCTGAACTGTGAGAACGGATCGTTTACATCCGGCCGCGACAGATTTGCGGAGAACCCGATGCGCGGACTCAGGCGTACTTCGGACGGAAAATTGTTCGTCCGGAATCCGAACAGCTGCTGTATGTCTGGATTGAGAGCCGGTGCGTTACCCACGTGGCTCGCTTCTCCACGCAGTCCGTATACCAGTTGCACCCCTTCACTCGGACGCCACGTATCGCCCAGATACAGTGCACCGCTCGTCGTGCTTCCATTACGCTGCTGCGAGCCGCGCGTTCGCGTGTAGCTGTCCGGTGTGTTGCTCTCGAACGCCGCGAGCGAGTTGTAGGTGAAGGTTCCGAGCAGGTTGTTGGTAATGTTCTGATTGAAGCGGTTGAGATCGAAGAGCGCGCCCAGCTTGATTCGGTGCGCTCTGTTTTTCGTGAGATACGACAGCTCGTTGGACGCTTCCAACAGCGTGTTATCCCCGCTCTGAGGGAACGACGGATTGCCGCCAAAGCTGAGTAGCGACACGCTCTGCGTTCCGTCAGCCAACGTCGAAGTGAGTCGCACTCGGCCGGTCGGCGACAGCACGAACGGGTCTGACTGATTGTTATCCCGACTGAAGTACGAGCGGAACTCGTTGATGATGCCGCTCTCGAAATTCGACGTCAGCGTCGCGGCCAGGCCAGCGCCCGAGCTGCTCCTCGTACCCGTGTTCGTCGGCAGCGAAAATGGACTGCTGGATGTCGGGTTCTGACCCTGACGGCGGTAGTCAGCGCGAACGGTGAGCGTATGCGCATCGGTGACGAAGTAGTCGAAGCGTACCAATCCGGAAACGTTGTCTCCGATGCGCCGATCCGCGCCGGGCGCTGCGGAGGGTATGCCGAAGCCATTGACTGCGTTCTCGAATCGCGTGACGGAGTCGGGTTGCAATCCGAGCGCGCTCAAGCTGGACGGTGACGTGGCCAGCAGCGACTGGAACGGGTCGCTTCGACGCCGATACTGGCCCGACCCGAAGACGAACATCTTGTCCTTCACGATCGGACCGCCAAACCCAGCGCTGATCTGGTCCTGCAGAAATAACGGCGAGACTGCAGCACTATCTGCCCCCTCGAACTCCAACGTGGGGTCGCGTCTGGAATAGGTGAAACCACCCGTTATCTGGTTGGTGCCGCCGCGCGTGGTCGATGCGATCTCGCCGCCGCTGAACTGACCGCGCGAAGGATCGTACGTGTTGGTGATCACGCGGGTGCCACGGAGTCCCTCCTGAGGGACCGAAAAGCTCCCGAAGGAAAGCCCGTCCAGAGTTGTATTGTTGAGCGTGGAGCGCTGCCCCGCGACCGAGAACGATGACGCGGTTGAATCGGTGCCGCCGACCGGGATCACGCCTGGTGCCAGCGCCGCGACCGCGGCGATGTCGCTCTGATCCACCGGAAGCCGGGCCAGTTGATCCTGGCCCAGAGTTCTCCCCGCCTCTCCAGGCGTCTGTGCCTGCCCACCTCGCTGTCGCGTGGGTTGCCGAGCGGTGACCGTCACGCCGGCGAGCTGTGCCGCTACTGGAGACCCGAGCTTCACATCCGTGACGAGCCGGTCCTCGTCACCCTGTCGCGCAATGTTGCGGCGAATGGGCTGAAAGCCGATCGCGCGGAACTCCACATGATACTGTCCGCCGCCGTCGGGAAACAGGATAGTGTAGCGGCCATCGGCATCGGTATGCTTGGTCCGCGTGATCCCGCTCTCGGCCGATTGGGCCGCGACGGTAACGTTCTCGACCGGGGCACCGGCGGGATCGACCACGCGCCCGGTGAGGATGTCCGTTGTAGCGCCGACCTGCGCGCGGGCGCTGCTGGGACTCGCGCTAATCGTGCCCGCAATGAGCGCCGCCAGGGTTAGAAGTCGTCTGATCATCACGCCCTTCCTGCCCCGCGACGCGGGGCTATCTACGTAGAGAGCGGCACTCGACCGAAGTGGTAGTGCACGCCTAATCGGTTCATCAACTCCACAAGCCGAACGAGCGATAGCCCCATCACGGCGAAGTAGTCACCGTCGATGCGCTGTACGATCGTGGCGCCGTATCCCTGTATTCCGTACGAGCCGGCCTTGTCCATCGGCTCACCGGTCGCGACGTACTCGCTGATGTCGGCCGTGGAGAGCGCCCTGAACGTGACGGCCACATCCTCTACGGCAGAGACGGTCTTGCCGTTGAACGAACATGCCATCCCTGTTACCACGGTGTGCGTCCGACCGCTCAATCGCGCGAGTGCACGCCGGGCGTCCTCCGCATTACCGGGTTTCCCCATGATGTCACCGTCGAGCACGACCACCGTGTCCGCCGCGATCGTGAGCGCGTGCGGGAAAAGGGCAGCTACTACCGCCCCCTTTTCACGCGCCAGTCGTGCGGCGTGCTCGGCGGGGGCCTCCCCATTCCGCACCGACTCGTCAATGTCGGCCGGAGAGACAGTGTGCGGAATTCCGACTAGCGCGAGCAGCTCGCGCCGGCGCGGTGATGCTGACGCGAGGACGACTGTGATGTTCGACAACGAGAGGATGGGTTTCTCTTCGAATGAGATGGCGCAGACCAGATACTGCTAGGACGCGAGCGGACGCAACGATACCACGCGTCGCGCCTTCCGGCCAGCACAACATTTCAAAGCGTAAAGCTTCCAAGGCGGCCAGACTCACTGCGGCTCGCGCTCGATAAAGAGCGTGACCGGCCCGTCGTTGACCAGCGCCACCTGCATGTCGGCGCCAAACTCACCCGTCGCAACCTCGGCGCCGGAGGCACGCAGCCGCTCTACAAAAGAATCATACAGCGGAATCGCCGCCTCGGAGCACGCCGCGTCAGTGAACGACGGACGCCGCCCCTTCCGAGCATCTCCATACAGCGTGAACTGGGACACTACCAGCAGTGCGCCACCAGTCTCTGCGAGGCCCAGGTTCATCTTGCCGTGGGCGTCAGGAAACAGACGCAGACCGAGGATCTTGTCCGTCATCCACGCCACCTCGTCGCGCGTATCATTGTGTGTGAAGCCGACCAGGATGACAAAGCCGCGCCCGATCTCGCCAACCACGCCGCCGCCGATACGCACGGCGGCCCCCGACACTCGCTGAAGGATCACTCGCATGAAGTAAATTTGCTGCCTCCGCGCGCTCCGCGTGAGACTGTCAACACGCAACACGGCCTCGCGGTAGAAACTTCCACCGCGAGGCCGTTGTAACTATCAGGCAGCCATCACTGCACTTGTGATGTTGCTAAAACGTGAGGCCGACCGATGCAAGAAACTCCAGGTTATTCGACGTACGGGTGTTGCCACTCATCCCGTCCCGGTCCCTGAAGACAAGCACGTCACGAAAGTCCGTGCGCCCCTGAAGGTGATTGAACAGTGGAATACGCACGCCCACTCCCGGCGTGAACGCGAACTTGTTCACCGTGCCCGGCATTGCACCGGCGGTGTTAGTCGTTGTTGTCCGAGTACGCAGCACACCACCACCCAGGGAGATGAACGGATCCAGAATCAGACCGTAAGGCACGTCTGTCGCATGCACATCCAGCTCGGCGCCGTAATGCACGACGCTGACGCCGTCACCCGGCGGCGAGTACACGTCGAAGAGCGCCAGTGCCGTCTTTCCGATCAGGTTGCTCGATGGTCCTGAGAAAGGCGCAAGGTTGATCCACAACCGCCCGCCGTAGCCGTTAAGCGACTTGTTGTCGAGTCCTGATCCAAAATCGCGGTTCAGTCGCGAGTAGATCGGTTCGATGGCGATGAACTGCCTCTGTGGCCCGAGCGCCTGCGCATGCGCGACATGCGCGGCTGGAATCGCCGTCCAGAGCGTCGCGGCCGCCAGTGCCGCTGCATAAGATCTAAGTTTCATAGTTGGTCTCCGTGCGCCGGTTCGCGTCAGCGATTAACGAGGAAAGGCGCAACGATATCGAGCACCTGGCTTTTTGTAAGCGTCTCATCGAATGCTTCGGTCATGCTGATGCCGCTGCCTGGCCGTGCCAGGATGAAGTGGAACGTCGTCGCCTCTCCGTTGTAAACGGGTTGCGTTTGCGCCGGTAGATTGCCGCGGCTGTTTCCGACAATCCACCCTTTCTGGTCGCGCATGCGCCGCACTTCCGCGGCATGCCTCGCCTCGACGGCGTGCACTCGGAGCGCGGTCTCCAGGATGTCCGGGCTATCGATGAGATACGACGCCTGCCCCTTGTATGCGCGGACACCCGTATCCTCGAACGCCTGCGATAGCGCCGCGAAAGTCTGCGGGTTGGAGAAGACGTCGGCGAATGGTCCATTCCCGCGCCCCTTACCGCCGGTGAAGTCAAACTCCGGCTTGGCAACCTGAAGCGAGCCAAGTACGCCCCGAAGCAGCGCCACGTGCGCAACCTCGTGCTTGCGAATCTGATCAAAGACATTGAACATGTCGCTCGGAATCAGATTCGGGGTTCCCACCCCGCGGACATAGAACTCGGACTCCAGATACTCCAGGGTCAGCGCGAAATTGAGTACGCCTGCCACCACACCAGGTAGCGCAGTGCCCTGTCCGTATACGTCGCTCGCCACCGCACCCATCGCAATGGCAGCGGAGCCCATCATCATTCCAGCTTTGACCGCGGAGGACGTTGACGCGCCCGCGCGCAGCTCCTCGTGACGGGCCTCGAGTCGCTTGGCGATCTCAGGATCGTGCGCCTCAATGAGACGCTTTGGTTCGAAGTCGTTCATGCGGTCTCCCTCAGAGTCCGGTGACGCGCACTGGCGTCTTAAAGAATGGCTGCACAGCCGCGAGTATTTCCGCAGGCGGAAGTGCGCGGTCGAGTCCCTGCGCATCGATCACGTCGTCGCCCGCGAACGAGCGGCTCATCGGATCGATGAGATCACGGATCGTCGCCGCGTGCCGTGCCTCCACCGAAACGATCTCTCCAGCGATCGTGAGGAACTCTGCCAGTTTTATGCGCTTGCCGGCCCCGTTGTACGCTGCGACGCCGGTGTCCTCGAAGTTCTTGGCCGCTGCTAGCACGCTATCACGCCGCGTGAAGTCGATCGAGCTCCAGTTGAACTCCGGTAGCTGGACGCGTAACACGCCGAGCGCGCGCTTAAAAAAACGTCGGTGCTGAACTTCATGCGCTCCGATGTCACGCAGCACCTCGAACTCACCCGGACGCAGGTCACGCGGTGGCGCATGCACCACCCGCTCGTAGAACCCAGCCTCGAGTGCCTCGAGCGTATATGCATAGTTCAGCACGCCGAAATCGTCGCCGAAGTCGAGCTTGCGTTTCCCGATCGCACCCACCACGTGACAACCTGACAATACGGTTGGCAGCGCAACAGCGGCCGCGCCGATTGCCGTGGTCTTCAGAAAATCGCGTCGATTAGGAACGCCCATTCCACTCAACAGCCTCATATGTACCTCACCTTCCACAATACCTCCTCAGGGTGATCCTGATGGTTCAACACGCGGTAATTACGCTTTCGGCCAGCGTCCCCGATTCATTCGAAGGCTACGCATGGTGCGAGCGAGGTCGCCTGGTCCAATCACGCGGCGTAGCGCTACGGTCGGCGCACCTGTCACGATGTATCTTTCGAAGTATCGTCACGTCCCACCACGCACCTCAGCTATCGCTGATCGCGATTTCCACATGATGACTACCTTCCCAACGCTATTTCAGACGTTGTTACGGCGACGCTTACTATCCGCGCAGATCAGCGCAGTACTGGTCACCACGAGTCTGCTCATCGCCGCATGCTCGGGCGGTCACGCAGACGCTCGATCTAACAACGTTGAGAGTAGCGTGCGCGACACGTCCCCTTCGGCGCCGCCCGCGACTGCCGCGCTGAGTTCGGGCGCGGCGATACCAGTCCGCGTTTACAAGGACCCGTCCTGCGGCTGCTGCACTGCGTGGGTGCACCACATGCGCGACAACGGATTCAACGTGACCACGGTGGACGAGCCGTCCCAGAGCGCGATGGATTCCATCAAGCGCGCGCACGGTGTCGCGCAGAACAACACGTCCTGCCACACCGCCGAGGTCGGGCGTTATGTGCTCGAAGGCCACGTGCCAGCCGATCTGGTGCAACGGCTCCTCAAGGAGAAGCCCACGAACGTGGTCGGGCTGGCGGTCCCAGGGATGGTGACCGGCTCACCCGGAATGGAAGGCCCTGATCCCGAGCACTACACAGTTTTCGCGATGATGCGCGACGGCTCAACCAAGCCGTACGCGCAGCGTTGAATCGAGGTCGCTCCCTGCACCTCTAAGCGTGACTTTCGGCCGTCGGTGCCGTAAGTCGCGGCAGACCGCGCTCGATCTGCGCCCGGTTCGGCTCCAGCCACGGCGGCAGCACCAGTTGCTCGCCTAGAGTATCGAGGCTCTCGTCCGCGGCAACGCCCGGCCCGTCGGTTGCAAGCTCGAACAGGGCGCCGCCGGGCTCCTTGAAGTAGACCGACTTGAACCAGAACCGATCGATGACATCCGTGGGGCGGCCGCCACTCGCCGCGATCCGCTGCCGCACCGCGCGCTCGGCTTCGTCATGAGGCACCCGCCACGCGATGTGGTGCACACTACCGACGCCCCATGTCCCGCGTGGTGCGCCGGGCGTCTCCTCGACGTCTACGACCCGGCCGGAGCCTCCGTTCGCCAGGCCGAAGCGATGCCACCCGGCCTCTTCGCCGATCTCGGTAAATCCAAGCACTTCTGTCAGGAATCGCGCGGTTGGACCGAGATCGCGCTGCGATATGCGTACACCGTGCAGACCGCGAATCTGTCGCGCTTCGGGAACAGGGCTATCCGCCCATGGCGTGAAGTCTCGCGCGTCAGCTGTCACCACCAGTGCCAGCGCGAGACCGTGCGGATCAGTGAACGGGAGCACCTTCTCTCCGAAGCGCACGGTCTGCTCACCCGTCGAAACCCCAAAACGCGCCAACCGCTCGGCCCAGTAAGGCAGACTTCCCGGTGGTACGGCGAGCGCGAGCTCGTTAGTGAGCCCGACGCCGCGTCGCCCCGCTGGCATCTTTGTCCACGGGAAGAACGTGACATCGCTGCCGGCATGCCCCTCGCCGTCAGCGTAGAACAGGTGGTACGTCGCGGGATCGTCCTGATTCACGCTCTTCTTGACGAGACGCATTCCCAGGACGCCGTTGTAAAAGTCCAGATTCTCCTGAGCGTCACCGCTAATCACGGTAACGTGGTGCAGCCCTGTGATGTCGGCCAAGGTATTCCCCGGATTGCTACTTGAACCGCTGTCGAAGCCGCGCTCGCCGGCCGGGCCGCTCACGCGACGCTACTCGACCGTAACCGACTTGGCCAGATTCCTCGGCTGATCCACGTTGGAGCCACGCTTGACGGCGATGTAGTACGCCAGCAATTGTAGCGGCACGGATGCCAGAATCGGCGTAACGAGATCGATTGTCTCAGGGATACGGAACTCGTAGTCGATTCTCCCTTCCAGCGCAGCCTCGTGTCGGCTCGTGATCGCGATGACCCTGCCCTTGCGAGCTTTGACTTCCTGCACATTGGACACAACCTTCTCGAACACAGAATCGTGCGGCGCGATGAAAACGACCGGCATCATCTCGTCGATCAGGGCGATCGGTCCGTGCTTCATCTCGGCCGCCGGGTAACCTTCGGCGTGGATGTAGCTGATCTCCTTCAGCTTGAGCGCGCCTTCGAGCGCAGTCGGGAAGTTGTAGCCGCGCCCGAGATACAGAAAGTTCGACGCACGCTTGAATTCTTCCGCGAGTGCCTCGATTTCCTCCGCGCGATCCAGCACGTTCTGGACGTGCCCCGGAAGCGCCTGCAGCGCCTCGACGATCTCACGACCTCGAACGGACGACAGTGCGCGCAACCGCGCCAGCTTGAGTGTAAAGAGCAGCAGCGCCGTGACCTGACTGGAAAACGCCTTGGTCGAAGCGACACCGATCTCGGGGCCGGCGTGAATGTACATGCCGCCGTCTGACTCGCGCGCGATTGTGGAGCCGACAACGTTCACGATGCCGAGCGTGCGTGCGCCCCGGTGCTTGGCCTCACGCATCGCCGCCAGCGTGTCCGCCGTCTCACCCGACTGCGATATCACGATACATAGTGTCCGATCGTTTACGAGCGGATTCCTGTATCGGAACTCGGACGCATACTCCACCTTGGTCGGGATGCGTGCGAGATCTTCCAGCATCATTCCACCAATGAGCGCCGAGTGCCAGCTGGTGCCACACGCTGTCAGCACGACGTTGTCATACTTGAGCAGCTCCTCATCCGTGAGATTGAGGCCGCCCAGCTTGGCTGTACCGTCCTCCACAAGCAGACGGCCGCGCATGGTGTTCTCGATCGTCTGCGGCTGCTCGAAGATCTCCTTGAGCATGAAATGCGGGAAGCCACCGCGCTCGATAAGTCCCAGATCCCAGTCGACCTTACTCTCGTTCCGGAGCATCTCTGTCGCGCTCTTGTCCAGGACGCGGTAGCCGTTCCGATCGAGCACTGCGATGTCGCCGTCGTCCAGATACACGACGCGGCGAGTGTGCGCCAGAATCGCGGAAACGTCGCTCGCGACTTAGTACTCACCTTCACCGATGCCGAGGAGAAGTGGACTTCCCAGCCGCGCCGCGACAAGCTTGTTCGGGTCGCGGCTGGAGACCACCGCAATACCGTAAGTGCCCTCGATCTGCGCGAGCGCATCGATGACGGCCTGCTCCAGCGTCGTATCGTACGCTTCCTGAATCAGGTGCGCGAGCACTTCCGTGTCGGTGTCCGACACGAACTTGTAACCGAGCGCTTCGAGCTTCTTGCGAAGCGAAGAGAAGTTCTCGACGATCCCGTTGTGCACGACCGCGATCGTGCCGTCCATGGATAGATGAGGGTGCGCGTTGCACTCGTTGGGTTCACCGTGGGTGGCCCAGCGCGTGTGCGCGATTCCGAGGTTGCCGTCGATGGGGCGCAACGCAATCGCACTCTCCAGCCGCGCGATCTTTCCCGCAGCCTTGCGCGTCTCGACTCCGCTTCCGTTCATGACCGCGACGCCAGCCGAATCGTAGCCGCGGTATTCGAGGCGCTTCAGCCCCTCGACAAGCAGAGGAGTGGCGCCCTTCTCACCTATGTATCCGACAATTCCACACATGCGATCTAGTTTCGTCCAGGGGAAGCGTAACTGCACACGTTCGTAAGCGTGGCGCAATTTACGGCGGCGCAGACTCAATGGCACCCGAACACCGAAACGGCCGGTGTTGGGCCATGCCGGCGGGACTGTAGGGTGGGCTTCAGCCCCGCGCTACAGTCCCGCCGTACTCCTACTGGACTTTCGCCGGCGGTGCTTCCTTCGGCGTCGCACGCTCGATCACCGGGGCTGGCGGGGTCTCGCCAGCCGGCCTCGTCACGGGACCGCGCTCAATGGGCCTGAAAAAGCCCTCTGCCGGTGAGCTGTGCGCAGGCGACGAGGGCCCGATGCGTGGCTCTGGCGCCTCACCCGGCGTCGGTGCCAGCCGTGGTGTGGGAGCTAGACCCGGTCCGTTACGCCCGTCCCGCCCATTCCAGCGGTGGCCGCCGTTGTACGGCTCGTCCTGCCTCAGGGCGCGGTACTCCCCTCGACGGTTGCCCAGGAATACAGGAACTTCGACCGGTACCTCGACGACGGCGGGAGCGGCGGCGGTCCCCGGTGATTCCGCCCATTCGCTGCCGTTAGTCAGAGTGGCGACCGGGCCGGCAGCAGTTATAGTTGCCGGATATGGGACGGAGCCTGAACCAGTGCCGGCGGTACCCGTCGGTCTGCGCACCCCGATGATGGTCGGCAGTACGGTGGGCGGTGGGATCTTGGAATTGTCGGGCTGCTGTCGCACGTCCCGGGCACTCGCAAGCGCCTGCTGCTGGACAGCTTGCCGCTCCAGCAGTCGTACACGTTCGTCGCCGGGGCATCCCGCGAATGGATAGAACTCGGGCACCTGGAGCACCAATCCGTTGGCACAGCGAATGTTGCGAAACGTCCATAGCTGATCGGTGAAAGCGCCAGGCCTATCGGCCCACAGCATGTACACGTCAGCGTCCCACGAGTCCGCTCCGCCGAGCGATACCACATGGTCCAGCAGCGCATCGATTGCAACGTCGGCATCAAAAGAGCGCGCGGCCCTGTACCCGATGGTACTCGCGAGCCTCGCCGGGCGGTGGACGAATCGCTCCACATCGATCGGGTACCTGGACGCTACGATGTACAGGTACCGCGGACCGCCGAGGGTCGGGCCGAGGACGACGTGATAGATGTCATTGTCCACGTGCGAAGTGGCCAGGCTCTCGAAGTGGTAGCCGGCTGACTGCAGCCGGTTCTGATCAACGTCGGGATACAAAAGCCGGACTCCGGAACCCGGAATAACCACGAAGACTGCCACATAAGCAGGCTCGCTCACCACGTAGCGAACGGGCTCGCGCGACTCGGCCAGTGGGGGGAGAAGCCGGACCGCTATCGGGCTCGGCGCGCGATCTACTCTGGAGCGCGTCTGGGCGCCGGCGGACGTGAGGCACAACGGCGCCAGCAACGGGGCGAGGGCGATAAGTGCCAACTTGCGCATAGCCACCTCCATGGAATGGGTGAGCTACAGGTGCGTTCTCCAGCGGTAGACTGAAGCGGCAAGGGACGTGCCTGGTGCGCTACATCGGGAGCATACCCAAGCATACCCGCTCGTGTCCAAAAGGTTAGCCGCTGGAGAGTCGCTCCACTGCCTGGCGCCCCGCGCGGATCAATTCTCGGGCTTCCGCATCCGTCGGCGCCTCGGCGATTACGCGCACGATTGGCTCCGTGCCGGAGGGGCGCACGTGCACCCAACGGTCGCTCCATGACAGACGCAGTCCATCCTGAGTGTCCACTGCCGCATCGTGAAAGGTGGATCGCAGCGCATCGTACACCGAATCCAGCGGCGCGTCGGGCCGGTCTAGCTTGTCTTTGACAATGGAGTAGCGCGGGTATTCCCGCACGATTTCGGATAAGGGGCGGCCTGCGTCGAGCAACAGTTGCAGGATGAGCGCGGCACCGACCGGTGCGTCACGCCCCAGGTGGATTTCACTGAGGATGACTCCTCCGTTCCCCTCGCCGCCGATTGGTGCGCCCTCACTCCGCATGCGCGTGGCGACGTTAACCTCACCCACGGGCGCACGCACCACCCTGCGCCCCGCTCGATCGGCGACATCGTCAACAATGCGGCTGGTAGACAGATTGGTGACCAGCGGTCCCTCGCGATGCCGCAGCACCACGCTGGCGGCCAGGGCAAGAGTGTAGTCCTCACCTATCGCCTTCCCTTCATCCGATACGAGCGCGAGGCGATCGACGTCGGGGTCGACGGCGAAGCCTACATCAGCGCCGGTACTGGTGACCAGCGCTTCGAGATCGCGCAGATTTTCAGGGATTGGTTCGGGCGGGTGCGGGAAGCGACCATCGGGCTCAAGGTTGATTGACTCGACCGTGCAGCCCAGGGCGTCCAGCATTAGCGGCATGAAGAGACCGCCTGCGCCGCGCACACAGTCGAGCGCGACGTGAAACTTTCGACGCCTCAGTCCATCGACATCGATGAACGGGAGCCCGAGGACAGCCCCGATGTGCCGCTCGATTGCCGCATCATCGTGCTCCACAGTGCCGAGTTTGTCCCACGTTGCGCGCGGGAAATCGCTCTCGACCACAGCGCGCATTTCGGGCGCTTCATCGCGATCCAGGAACAGTCCGGACGGGCCGATGAACTTGAGCGCATTCCACTCGACCGGGTTGTGGCTCGCCGTGATCGCGAGCCCGCCCACGGCATGATGATGCTCGACGGCAAGCTGCACGGTCGGCGTTGGAACGACGCCGATATCGACGACGTCCGCACCCACACTCTGCAGCGCCGCGATAACGGCGCGATGAAACATCGGTCCGCTGACACGACTATCGCGACCGACCACGATCGTCCTGCCAGCGCCGTCGCGCGACGTGGCCCAGGCACCGAATCCAGCCGCGAAATTGGTCACGATCTCCGGCGTGAGCGCCTCTCCAACACGTCCGCGCACACCAGAAACGCTCACCATGAGTCCAGGATATTCCATTCACCAAAAGCTCATGGCCGTGCGTCACGCACGGCCACGGGAAAATTTACGCACGCGATCGGGGAAGCGAAGCCTTCCAGGAGAGTTTACCTGCTGTCTGAGTGCGCTATTTGGGTCAGCGGTTGCGGCGACTGCTACTGACCCAGCTTCTCGCGTCGGACGACGTTGATGAAAGCGGCGCCGAGCCCCGGATCGAACTGCGTTCCGAGACACCGCTGAATTTCAGTGATCGCATCTTCGGGCAACATCGTGCGTCCGGCACGGTATACTCGACTGCTCGTCATCGCATCAAACGCGTCCGCCACGCCGGCGATGCGAGCCTCCAACGGAATCGTGTCGCCAGAAAGCTTGTCCGGCGTGCCGCGGCCGTCGAAACGCTCGTGATGCGAGCGCACCATGTTGAGCGCCGCGGGAGCATCTTCGAGCAGTGGAGACAGGATGTGCCAGCCCACCAGCGGATGTGTCATAATGTGCTGGTACTCCTCGTCGGTGAGCTTCCCCTCCTTGTTCAGCACAGCTTCTCGCACACCAATCTTGCCGATGTCGTGCATGTGGCCGCCAAGCTCGATCTGGTTCACCTCGCGCTCGCTCATTCCCAGCTCACGGGCAAGCAACGCGGAGTACTGGCTCACACGAATCGAGTGACCGCGAGTGTACTGATCCTTCACTTCCAGGGCCTCCACAAGCGCATGCACACCGCCGAGGAAGAGCTGCTCCAGCCGATGCGCCTGAGCGTCGACCATCTGCTCCAGGCCCAGCTGATAGTTGCGGTTATCGATGATCAGACGGCGCTTCTCGAGCGCCTGCGCCACTCGCGCGCGGACTTCCTCCAGGTGGAATGGCTTGGTGAGATAGTCCATCGCGCCGCCGGCGAGGCAGCTGAGCGCCACGTCCACCTCGGCCACAGCCGTGATGAGGATTACCGCCAGATCCGGGTATCGCTCATGCGCGAGCTTGAGCAGCTCGATGCCGTCGATCCCGGGCATGCGCAAGTCCGTGAGTAGCAACTGCACGGGCACCTTGGCCAACTGCTCCAGCGCTTCTGCACCATCGGCGGCTTCGAGGCAGGTGAATCCGCTACCGGTCATCAGACGAACGAGCACCTGCCGCAGCCGTGGCTCATCGTCCGCTACGACGCAATAGGTCGGTTCGGCCGCCGTCAAATCGTCTTCTCGCTCATATTTCCCAATCGTATTCTAGCCACCGACTCTACACCGTTCTACCCTGTGCCATGACAAAGATTTTTGAGGACGGCCTGAGCGCATCGTTTGGGACGCGCGCTATCCACGCTGGACAGCGCCCCGACCCGCTCTCCGGAGCCATCATGACGCCGATCTACCAGACGTCCACCTACGTTCAGGAAGGACTCGGTATCAACAAAGGATACGAGTACGCACGCGGCAAGAACCCAACCCGTGAGGCGCTAGAACGCAACGTCGCGGCATTGGAAGGCGCCAAGTACGGCTTTGCCTTCTCGAGCGGGATGGGCGCGCTCGATTCGATCATGAAGCTGTTCAAAGCCGGCGACCATTTCGTTGTGGGTGAGAACGTGTATGGCGGCACCTTCCGTCTGTTCGACAAGATTCTGCGCAACTTCGGAATGGAGTTCACGTATGTCGACACGCGTGACCCGCAGCAGATAGAAGATGCGCTACGCACCGGACGCGGCACCGCCGCGGTGCTCATCGAGACGCCGACCAATCCGCTCATGCGTCTCACCGATATCCGCGCCGCGGCCGAGGCTGCTCACAACGCGGGCGCACTACTCATCGTCGACAACACTTTCGCGACTCCGTATTTCCAGCGCCCGTTCGAGATGGGTGCCGATATTGTGTGGCACTCGACTACCAAGTACCTCAATGGGCACAGCGACATGGTCGGGGGCATCGCGCTCGTGAATGACGACGACCTCGCCACGCGACTTCAGTTCATCCTGAATGCGTCGGGCGCGGTGCCAGGGCCGATGGACGCGTGGCTCGTGTTGCGTGGTACCAAGACTCTACATCTGCGCATGGAGCGGCACGATCAGAACGGTCGCGGAATCGCGCAGTGGCTGGCAGAACGCGTGGGCGACGAAAACGTATTCTATCCCGGGCTCGCGTCGCACCCGCAGCATGAACTCGCGCTGCGCCAGATGAGCGGCTTTGGTGGGATGATCTCCGTAGAAACGGGCAGTCGAGAGAAGGCGGCACAGATACTGGAGCGGGTGCGCGTGTTCTCGTTGGCGGAATCACTTGGCGGTGTCGAGAGTCTCATCAGTCATCCCGCCAGCATGACGCATGCATCGGTCGAAGAGGCTCGGCGCGCGGGTCTCGGAATCAGCGAGGGGCTGATACGACTTTCCTGCGGCGTGGAGGATGTGGGCGACCTGATCGCCGATCTGGACAGAGCATTCGCCTGAAATGGTCTGCGTGAAGGCGACCGAATGAAGCTGCTGTTGATCGGGGGCGGCGGGCGCGAGCACGCTCTGGCGTGGAAGTTCGTTCAGGATGATCCGCAGATTGACCTCATGGCGGCTCCGGGAAATCCTGGAATCGCAACGCTGGCCCGCTGCTTTCCCATTCGCTCCGATGACGTGGCGGGGTTACTGGCGTTGGCTCGGGCAGAGCGGCCGGACGTCACCGTTATTGGGCCGGAGGCTCCGCTTGCGGCGGGGATCGTGGACAGGTTCCGCGATGCCGGCCTCGCTGTATTCGGACCGGTGCAAGCCGCCGCACGGATCGAGACGTCAAAGCGCTTTGCCAAGGAATTGATGCTGCGCGCTGGTGTCCCCACGGCCCGCGCCAGTCATCACACCGCCGCGGCAAGCGCTCGACGTGCCGCGGCCGACATGGGCGCGCCCGTGGTGATCAAGGCGTCCGGGCTGGCCGGGGGCAAGGGTGTCGTTGTAGCGAGGACAGGTGCCGAGGCCGATCGCGCCATTGCTGCCATGCTGGAGCAAGGCGCCTTTGGCGATGCCGGCCACGAGATCTTGGTGGAGGAGTTCATGGACGGCGAGGAGCTGTCCGTGTTCGCGCTATGTGATGGATCAGGGGCG
>JBPCNJ010000237.1:0-5613 GCA_051001375.1 Gemmatimonadaceae bacterium | reverse complement strand
ACCCAACTCCGCGCCAACAACGTCATGCTGGGTGTAGACGCGAAACGATGGAGCGTGGAATAGCTGTTGTACTCTTGTGGCCGGGTCGCGCTCAATGCAAGCCGCTACAACCGCGGTGGGCTGGCCGCGCACAACTTCAGCGGCAAAGCTGGGTCCGGTCAGCGCAACCGCAGGACCGCGCTCGAACACATCCTCGACGATTGATGTCATTCGCGCCAATGTATGCTGTTCGATTCCCTTGGATGCAACAACGATAAGCGGGTCACCCGAGATGTGCGGCTGCGCTGCCTCCGCGATCGCGCGTGTCACGTGTGACGGAGCTACCATGACAACGACGTCAGCGCCGCTGACGACGTGCGCGAGGTCGGCCGAGGCCCTGAGCGCAGCCGCGAGCGCAGCATCCGGGAGGAAGCGATTGGTGTGTTCGGCGTTGATCGAGTCAGCTACGTCGGGCTCGTACGCCCACAGTGTGACCTCGTGCTCGTTCCGAGCGAGACGGTCCGCCAACGCCGTTCCCCACGCGCCCGCGCCCACCACTGCGCAGCGCACTAGCGAGTCATCTCGCTCAAGCGATTTTGGGCGGCTGAGGTTCCATAGCCGGCGCGCTACGAGCGGAACGGAACCGGGGCTCCTCCCCGCGACGCAACCTTCCGACGTTCGCGCGATGCGTGTAAAACACGAACGCGGCGATCAGGACGGCGGCGATAAGCTCGGGATCATTTATCCGCGTTCCAGTAGCGAGGAACGCAAGTGGCAGCGTAACCGCGCCGGCGAGCGAAGCAAGACTGACGTATCGCCACACCAGGACCACCGCGAGAAACACCGCGAAAGAAATCAGCGTTGGAAGCCATGCCAATCCCAGAAACACTCCTGTGGCTGTCGCGACTCCCTTGCCCCCGCCGCGACCCAGCAGAAACACCGGCCTCACGTGGCCAAGGATGGCGGCCACGCCGAGGGCGAGCGCAAGCATTTCCGGGTGCGCCGTGTCGGTGAAGCGCGGCAGCAGCAACACGGGAAGAAAACCCTTGAGTACATCGAACGCAAACACCGCGGCCCCAATGCGCGTCCCCAGCACGCGCGCGACGTTGGTTGCGCCGAGGTTGCCGGAGCCGTGCTTCCGCAGATCGACGCCGCGCCACCTGCCCGCGAGATATGCCGCCGGAATGGAGCCGGCGATGTACGCGATCGCCACCGCGATCAGCGGCGAAAGGTTCCCGAGCTGCGCGACGTGCTGCGGCGCCGTATCCATCTACGCCGACTTGCGCCGCAGAACGATATTGAGCGGGTTCCCCGTAAATCCGTACGCCGCTCGGAAGCCATTGTGCAAAAAGCGAATGTAGTGCTCGGGCACAATCTCCGGGTGGTTCCCGAAGATGGCGATCGTCGGCGGCGACGTCTCGACCTGCGTGGCATAGTTGAGCTTCACTTCGCGTCCAGCCGATTGCGGCGGCTGACGGCGCGCGAGCAGATCCTGCAACGTGTTGTTGATATCGGAGGTCGAGACGCGCTTCATGCGCTCCTCTTCCACGTTCAGAATTACATCGAGCAGCTTGGTGATACGCTGGCCCGTAACGGCGGACGTGAAGATGAACGGAACGAAGTTGAGGTACGGCGCCTTGTCGGTGATCGCCTCCTGAAACTTCGCCGCCGTATTATTTCCCTTTTCCATCAAGTCCCACTTGTTGATCACGAGAATCAACCCGTGGCCTGAGTCCCACGCCATGGTCGCGATCTTGAGATCCTGATTGTGCAGCCCCAGCGTTGCATCGATCACAAGAACACAGATGTCCGAGCGCTCAATCGCTCGGCGTGTCCGGAGCGATGAGTAGAACTCGATCCCGTCGTCGATGCGCGCCTGGCGCCGCAGGCCCGCGGTGTCGACGAAGACAAAGTCGCGACCGTGGTACTTCATCAGCGTGTCGATCGCGTCACGCGTCGTTCCGGCGATATCGTTGACGACGAGACGCTCTTCGCCCAAGAGCCGATTGACAATGGAAGACTTCCCGACGTTTGGACGTCCGACCACGGCCACGCGGATGGACTCGCCCCACTCCTCGTCGCTGTCCGGAATCTTTTCGACTATCAGATCGAGCAAGTCTCCGGAGCCCTTGCCGTTGGTCGCCGAAACGGGGATGGGGTCGCCCGCGCCCAGAGTGAAGAAATCGTAGAACTCGGTGGACGATGGCGTATCGACCTTGTTCGCGACCAGCACCCATGGCTTGCGCGAGGCACGGAGCAGATCGAGCACCTTTGCGTCGCTCGGATGAACACCCTGTTGCGCATCGACAACGAATGCGAGTACGTCGGCTTCGCTGATCGCTTCGAGCACCTGGCGCCGGATTTCGCCGTCGATCGCGTCGTGCGTGTTCTCCGGCAGTCCACCAGTGTCGACGAGCCAGAATTGGCGACCGTTCCACTCAGCCTTGCCGAAGTGCCGGTCACGCGTGGTGCCAGCCTCCTCGCTCACGATCGCTTCGTGACCTCCGATCAGCCGGTTGAACAGCGCGGACTTGCCAACGTTCGGCCTTCCTACCAGTGCCACTACAAGTGCACTCACGCGGCAACTCCCATTGGTTCCTGCATCAGAATATCCACAAAGTCGTACGACGGAAAAATTGGAATTGGCAGTGCGGCGCGCACTGTCTCCAGGGCGGAATCGTCCAGAAAGAGACCTTCCTCGTTTATCGTCTCCGCTGGAATCAGTGCAAAGTCCAGGTCGGAGCGGCCGGCGAGCGCGCGGATCACATCGGCTCCAACCAGCAGTCCCGCGGTCGTCGTTGTAGGCCCGAACAGCGAGTTCTCGGCGACGATCAGCTCGAACTGCGCGCCCGTAGCGGCGGCGAGTTCGCCGAGCAGAGGCGGCATGAGGGGCGCCATGGATGTGCCCGTGAGAACGCCGATCCGCGAGCCGGGCAACTTCGGAAGATCCCGAAGTCCATTGTGTACGCGCATGCGCAAAGATGTCACCGCGCCGATCCCGTTCTCGATCTGGGCAAAATCGCCGTAGTGTGACTCTGCCGGCATCTCGCGCTCGGCTAGCAGATACAACTCGTCCGAGGCAAACACCCACGTCTCGCCGCGCTCACGCATCGCGCGCTCACCCCAGCGCTCGACGTGTTCCAGAAGGGCGCGTGCGTTGTCGCGGTCCATCGGCTTGCCGGTGTACAAATGCGAAAATTGCGTGAGGCCAACGGGAACGACGGCCGCGGAAATGACGGCTGGCCCAAGATTCCACAGGTCCGTGAGCGACTCTTCAAGCACGGCACCGTCGTTCAGCCCCGGGAGGACCACCATCTGGCAATGGAACTGAATTCCGCCCTCCGCCAGCCGCGTCAACTGCTCGACGATGTTGGGGACGCGCGGGTTGTTGAGCACAACCTTGCGCGCTTCCCAGTTCGTCGCGTGCACGGACACGTACAACGGCGACAGCCGGTACTCCAGAATGCGCTTGACGTCGCGATCCTTCACGTTCGAAAGCGTCGCGAAGTTGCCGTACGCGAAGGAGAGCCGGTAGTCATCGTCCCGCAGGTATAGCGGCTTGCGCAGGCCTTGCGGCAGTCCTTCGATGAAGCAAAACTCGCAGCGATTGGCGCACTGCCGCACGCGCGGCGGCTCCAGCGCGATGCCCCACGGATCCATGTCCGGCCGCTCGACTTCAAACGCGACGACCTCGCCACCGGGCAGCTTCGCCTCAATGGTAACCTCGTCATCAGCCGAGAGGAACTCCCAGTCAAGGAAGTCGGCGATGGCGCGACCGTTCACACTGAGGATTTCCGTTCCCGGAACTATCCCCAACTCGTCCGCAACGCTCTCCGGCTCGACCCGCGCAACTCGTACCATCACCTAACCAATTTAGGCGAGGCGGCCGGGAAATCCAAGTGTTACAACGAGTTACGGTCAAACACGAGCAATATCGGAGAAGCGGAATCCGCCTCTCCGGTGACTACGACAGCAGCGACCCGGCGTGCCCTCGGCCCTCGCCTGATATGCGCAGGAGGATTCCGACGCCGAGCCAGCTGGCTAGCATGAAAGAGCCGCCGTAGCTGAAGAACGGGAGCGGGATTCCTGTGATGGGCATCAGGTTGAGCGTCATTCCAACGTTGACGATAACGTGAATCAGCCACGCCGACATGAGTCCGAAGGCAACCAGGCCGCCGAAAGAGTCGTTTGCGCGCGACGCGATCTTTGTGGCGCGGAGGAACAACGCCAAGAAGAGCGCCAGCGCCACCGCGACTCCGATGAAGCCGAGCTCCTCGCCCACCACCGAGAATATGAAGTCTGTGTGCTGCTCGGGCAGAAATCCGCTTCGTTTCTGCGTCCCGAGCGTGAACCCATTGCCCCAGGCTCCACCCGAGCCGATCGCGATCTTGGATTGGAGCACGTGGTACCCCGATGCTCTCGGGTCGGCGGACGGGTCCAGGAACACTTTGAGTCGGTTCTGCTGGTACGGCTTCAGCTTTTCCCAGAGGATGGGCGCGACGACTCCTGTGGCGACGTTGGCCACCATCAGCACGATCCCCTCGACGAGGTACGGCTTGTACCAGAGGACCAGGGCCAGGAGGACAAGAAACCATGCACCCCAAAGTCCTGTGCTGAACGAGAGCACCAAGCTAACAACGGGGCTCGCCAGCAGTAGGAGCAATGGCCAGGAAACGCCGGACCAGAACAGCATGCCGAAGAAAATGCCAATGAACACTATTCCGGAGCCGAGGTCTGGCTGAAGCATTATCAGGACCCACGGGATGCCCACCACGATCGCTGGTTTCCACAGCTCCAGAAGGGAGCGAGGCGCGTCGCGGCGCTCTGACAGGACTTTCGCGAGCATCAGCACGACGGTGATCTTTGCCAGCTCGGACGGCTGGCCGAGCCTGTGGCCGCCGATCGCGATCCAGCTCTTCTCGTGCGCAGCCATGCTGCCGCCGCCGGTCCCAATCAGGAGGGTAGCGGCGAGAAGCAGGATTGTGAGCGTATACAATGGCAGTGCTCCCCACTCGATCAACCTGACAGACGAGCTGCCAATCGCCCACGCGCATGCAGCCGCAATCGCGAGCCAGAGGATCTGCGCCTTGTACAGCCCGGCGACAAAAGTCGGGATGTCCGTCTGCCCCGCCGAATACACCATGGCTACTCCGAAAAACGAGAGTAGCAGCGCGATAATCGCGAGCGGATAATCAACGACCGTGTTGCGAAGCATCAGCCCTCAGTTTCCACTGCGGCGACCGGTGTCACCTTGAGATAGTGCGAAATTATGGATGAGGCGATGTGGGCCGCGCGCCCTCCGTGACCGCCGTACTCCAGCATCACCGCGACCACGATCGTCGGCTGATCCGCCGGCGCGAAGCCGACGAACCATGCGTGGTTCAGCTCGGTCCCTTCGACTCGCTTACCGCTCTGGGCCGTGCCCGTCTTCCCTGCCAGCATGACTCCCTGGATTTGCGAGGCAGCCGCGGTGCCGCCGGCCGACACCACGCCGGCAAGCGCCTTTCTCAGCCCTTCCATCTGCGTCGGCGTGAGCTGGAACACTCGCGAACGGGCCGGCTGGATTCGCGCAATCTCCGGTGTTGGCGCAGTGCCGTCCGTTGCCAGCGCGGCGTAGAACTTGGCCATGTTGAC
>JBPCNJ010000236.1:0-3907 GCA_051001375.1 Gemmatimonadaceae bacterium | reverse complement strand
CGAGCGGAAGCTCCTGCAACTGCCCACTTGCTCCCGCGATCACGTGCATGGATTGCACGCGCGACTGCTGAAATTGTGCGATCGCGCGCAGCTTATCCACCTGCGCCTGTTGCAGCGCCAGCTGCTGGCCCACTGACTGCGACATTACGTCGAGACGCTGCTGCTCCAGAGTCATGCGCGACTGGAGCTCTGTCGACTTGTCCTGCGCCTTGCTCATGTCCATTCCAGAGACGAAACCTTTCTTGGACAGTGAGTCGTACGCCGCCGCGTTTCGCATCGCGTCGCGGTACTCCGATCGCGTGGACGCGACTGTTGCCTGCTGCGCGAGCCGCTGGTTGGCCAGGTTGCTCCGGAGTGTCACCAGCGCGGCTTCCGCGGCACTCAGTTGCTGCTGTGCGCTGAGGAACTCCAGCTCGACATCCGGATTACTCAGCTCCAGCAGCGTTGTGGAATCGGATACGGTTGCGCCCGGCCGCACATCAATGCGGTCGACGCGTCCCGCTGTAACCGCCGAGACCCACATTACCTGCTCCGGCACGAGCGAGCCCGGACCGCGCACATCGATGACCATGTCACCGCGCCGCACGGAATCGATCACGACCGACGATCGATCGATGCCGGGCGCGGCGGGCTTGAGGCTGGCCACGCCGGCCACCGCCGCGACGATCGCGACGAGCCCCGCCGCGCCATAGATGAAGCGCTTGTTACTTCGCTCTCGTTGACGAGGAATGTCCACTGATGATTACCTGGTATTGCTGGAACTTCTGATATTGCGCGCGCCGACAGCGCTTGCAACCTGCATGCTGCCTTGAATGTTGTCCTGAACACCGTAGTTACTCTGCACGGAGCGCCTCCGCCGGATCCACGCGCATCGCGCGTTGCGCGGGCACGTAGCTCGCCAAAACAGCGAGCGCCAGCATTATCGCGGATACAACCGCCAGCGTTACCGGATCGGTTGGGCTCACGTCGAACAACACCGAGCTCAGCACGCGAGTGATCAACAACGTGCTTGCAATCCCGACGACAATTCCAATCACCGCTAGCCGTAGCGATTGCATCACCACGAGGGTACCGACGCGGGACGCACGTGCGCCGAGTGCCATGCGAATCCCGATCTCTCCGGTCCGCCGGCTCACGATGTAAGAAATGACACCGTAGATCCCGATAGCACTCAGAACGAGCGCCATCACCGCCGCGAGCCCGAGCAACGTCATCGTGAATGAAAGGCGCGTCATTGAGCGCGCGATAATATCATCCATGGTGCGCACGTTCCCGAGCGGTACGTTTGGATCCATGCTCGTCAGAATGCGCCGGAGCGAGCCCGCGAGCGTTTCCGGCGGCACGCCGTTGGAGCGAAGCACCAGGGTCATCGTCGCGGCCGGACCCCAGAGCGACGCCTGTGGAATTGGCAGCATCGGAAAGAAAACCGCTTCGGCGGGCGGTTCTGTCAGCGCGGCACCGCGAATATTATCCGTAACGCCAACGACACGGTAGAACGGCGGTCTGCTTCCGTTCCCTTTAATCCCCTTTCCGATCGCATCCTGCCCCGGCCACAGCCGCTCGGCCAGTGCTCTCGTGACCACGACTCCGCCGCCACGCCGCTCGACATCACTCCATCCTGGCTCCGATCCACGCAGCCTGATAATGAGCGCGCGAAAGTAGCCGGGCGCAACGATCTCGGTGCCAACGCACCCTCCTTGCTCGCCCCGGCCAGACGAAGGGTTCTCGACAGAGACTGAGGAACACCCAGCGAACCCACCGATCGCTGTACCGTCGTCGGATGTACCGAGCGGGATAATGTCGCCCGCGCCGGCAACCTGCACGCCGGGAATTGCCGCGGCACGTGAGAGTAGCTCATGGTAAAATGCTTCGACCTTCTCGTATGTGTCATATCGTGCGCTCGGCAGATTCACCTCGGCCGTGAGCACGTGCGCCGGATCGAATCCCGGTGACACGTTGCGGAGATTCCGAAAGCTCTGCAGCATGAGACCGGCGGACGCGAGCAGCACGAGCGCCAACGCTGTCTGCGCGGCGACGAGCACACCGCGAGCGAAGTGTTGCCGCTTGGAGGACGTCATCCCCCGGCCGCCCTCACGTAACATCATCGCGTCGGCTGCCGGCTCGGATCCCATGAGCGCGAGCCCGCCGAACAGTGCTCCCGCCGCAATGGACGTCATTATGGTGAACAGCACACCCAACCATCCAAGGTGCACCTCACTTATCCGTGGAAGATCAGGCGGAGCGAGTGCGACCATCGCGTGCAGACCAGCCGCGGCGAGCGCCAGCGCGCCCACGCCCGCGATGAGCGCGAGTAAGGTGCTCTCGGTGAGATACTGCCAGGCGAGATCGGCGCGCTTGGCACCCAGCGCGGCACGGATCGCGGCCTCCCGCTGTCGCGCTTCCGCACGCACCAGGAACAGGTTGGCGACATTGCCGCACGCGATCACCAGAACCAGGGCAACGGCGCCGAGCAGGATCCAGAGTCGCTTCGCGATATCGCCGATGACGCGCGTGCGCAGCGGAGTCACCGAGGTTGTGAAGCCGCTGCCCTTCATGAATCCTTCGCTGTAAGCAGTCGGGAAGAGCTCTGGCAACTGTTTCGTGAATCGGCTCAGCTCGGCTAGCGCGGATGTTACGGTTGCTCCGGGCGCCAGCCGCGCGACGACTCTCAACCAGTGCGAGTTCTCGGCCCGTGCATCCGGATCGAGCTGCGCCGGAATCCACAGATCCACTTGTGGCGATGTGGCATCGGGTATCGTCGCGTCCTGCCCCATAACACCGACTATCTGCGCCGGCGTGGCTTCAACGTTGATGACCGACCCGACGACGTTCGGGTCACCGTTGAAGTGCCGCTTCCAGTAGTTGTAGCCGAGCACGGCCACGGGTTGCGCGTTCGGGCGATTGTCCGCGGGAACGAACGTGCGCCCCAACATCGGGCGGAGACGGAGGACGTCGAAGACACTGCCGCTCACCGTCGCCGCGGGAACGCGCTCCGCGGATTGCTTGCCCGCGACCGTCATCCTCCTGGGCAGCACGACGGCGACATTCTCGAGCGTGCGGGCGTTCTTTTTGAAGTAGAAGAACTCCGCGACCGATAGCCCCCACCTCGAATCCGGTTTCACGCCCGGCGTGGGAGAATCGAGCCAGAAGAGTTGATCTGACTCAGCGTATGGCAGCGGCCTGAGCACGATGCGGTCGAGCATCGTGAAGATCGCTGTCGTCGCACCGATCCCCAATGCCAGCGTGATGAGCACGATGATGGTAAATCCCGGGCTACGCGCCATTCCACGTAGCGCGTGCCGCAACTCGCGCCTGAGCGTCTCCATGATTTTCATGTGTACCACTAAGGGAACAAGCGTGCCATTTTGCTGAATGCGCTAACACATTACACGGCAATGACTTGGAAGAACATTCCAATTCTAGCCACTGGCGCCAACTGTCCGCTTCCGGGACACTTCTTCCCATATCCGAACGCCCGTGCCCGAGTCGTGGTGCGCCGAATGCTATGGGACAGCTATAGCACAGCTATCGCCACACCCCGCCGGTGTAAATTTCCCCCGTGCAACCGGCCTCAACGCGTGAGTGACCCGCCGCGTAACCTTCCTGACGAACGTGCGCTCACGGCTGCCGCCCAGAAGGGCGATCGGGCTGCCTTCGGCGCACTAGTCAGGTTGCACCAGAAGCGCGCTTACGCAGTTGCGCGTGCGATCGTCACAGTGCATGAGGATGCAGAGGATGCGGTGCAGGAGGCGTTCGTGCGAGCGTATCAGGCGCTGGACAGATTCAACCTGGAACAGGCTTTCGGGCCGTGGCTGAATCGGATCGTCGCGAACGCAGCGCTGGACCTGGCTCGCCGTAGAAAGGTACGAACCACCGATGATCTGCACGAATCAATGGCGGGAACGTT
>JBPCNJ010000235.1:0-4069 GCA_051001375.1 Gemmatimonadaceae bacterium | reverse complement strand
GATCACGAGCCGCGCGTGAAGCAATGAGCTGCGCGCGCGTTGCCACCAGCTGCGATCGAGCGCGCGTGACGTCGAGTGCGACTCCAGTTCCCGCCTGGAGCTGCGCCTGTGCGACATTCGCCAGATCCGCCGCCAGTACCGAGTCCTCGCTGCGTGCACGGAAATCGTCTGCGGCACGGAGGGCGCGTATGTAGGCAGTGGCCGCCTGCGATGCTGCCTGCTCGGATGTCACCGTGGCTTCCGCTCTGCTCTCCGTGACTGAGGCTCTGGCACCGCGTAGCCGCGCAATGGCACTGAAATCAAACAGCGGCAGTACCATGCGGCCCCGGTAATCCACGATCGAGAACGGTGGTATCACCTCACCGTTGGGATCGAACAGCGGCGGCTGACCCGGCGCCGTCGGGAATGAGAGGCCGAATGATGCCGTGTTGAGTGTGCGCGTTTCCTGCGATCCGGTCGCCCTCAGAGTCGGGAGTAGATCGGCACGACGCTCGGTCACGCGCGCTTGCGCCTCACTCACTCGTACACGAGCGGTCTGGGCGTTGGCGTTGTTGCGCGCGGCGATGCGCGCAGCTTCACCCAGCGATACGAGTGCTGTCGGTGCGGTGGAGCGTGTCCCGGCGGTGGGCGCCGTTGTCGAGTCCTGCGCGGCCAGCGGAGCACCAACGAGCGCGGTGGCAACGAACGCGAACGCGACTGTGGCGCAGCACAGCACAGCACAACGAAGCACCTTCCGGACAGGACGGGAAGGGAGAGGAGTGGGAGTCTCGCCTTTCATTATGTATTTCACGCGCGCAGTGCGCAAAGATAGAAGTCGACCAACTCGGCGAAAACCTGGTCGTCGGAGCGATCGCGCATGTGAGGGAAAAAGTTTCGCTTGCTGCACCACATTGCGTTGGTGCTGAAGAGCGACGTTAGCATCCGCGCGGCGACCGTCGGGTCTTGCGACCGGAACTCGCCGCCGGAAACCCCGCGTGAGATGATGCGGGCCAGAAGCTGCTGCGTGCGCAGCATAACTTCGCCGACGTAGAACTCGACAAGATCGGGGAACTGGTGCAGCTCGCTCACGGCCACCCGGTAGATGACCGCAAATGCCGGGGTCCGGACGAAGCCCCAGTAGCCGCGCATGAACGTCGTGAGCTGGTCCACCGCGGTTCCTACCTCAGGAATCTGCTCGCCTGCCACGATCGCCTCGACGACCGTGGAGCGCACCATCTCGCGGAAGAGCTCTTCCTTGTTGGGGAAGTAGAGATAGATGGTCCCCTTGGATACGCCGGCCCGCTTGGCGATATCCTCGAGGCGCGCGCCAGCCAGGCCGTGCTCATCAAACACCTCGAGCGCTGCCTGCAGTATCTGGTGTGGACGTTCTTCAGGGAGCCGCCGCCAGCGTGGCTCGGTAACCAATGGCACCATAAACGTTTAGAGTAAGTAACTGACCAGTCAGTAATATACTCCATCCGGAACTAACGTCAACGGCGCCGCCCGGTCGACCGTGTGCTGGCTGTTTAAAATCCGCCCATTTTGCAGATAGCCTGCCACTCCCCTTCGGTTACCCGTTGAACCGACAGCCGGCTGCCACGCTTCAGTAGCTCCATTCCTTCCAGCGCCCGCATGTGGCGCAGGTCGCCCAGGGCAAGGAAATTGTCAAAGCGCCGCCCTGCGCGGACGTCTACCATGTACCAGACCGGGTTTGACTTGGTGCTCTTTTGGTCGAAGTGCTCGTCGTCTGCATCCCACGCGGTGAAGTCCGGGTATCCCGCTCGTGCGATCTCTGCGGTCCCGACGATTCCGGGAGGATTGGCGCTGGAGTAGTAGAAGAGCACGCCGTCGCCCTGCTTCATTTCATCGCGCATCAAGTTGCGCGCCTGGTAATTGCGCACCCCGCTCCAGTGGGTCGTTTGATGCGGGGCGGCAAGCAGATCATCATACGAGAAGCAACCGGGCTCAGTCTTGAGCAGCCAGTAGCGGCGAATTGCGGTAGCGGTAACTGGGGCAGCAGCGGTCATGGCGGAAAGTACTAACGCAAACGGGGTAATAACTCAATCGCGGTGCGGCTCGCCCGCCATTAAGACATAGATTCAAGTACCCGAAGAACCCAACCATGCACTCATTACATCGCGTACTCGCGCCTGTTGTCGCACCTCTCCTCGCGCTTGGTGCGGGTCTAACCCCGCTCGCGGCTCAGTCCACATCGGTCCAACCCGTCAGTGCAGCCGCCATCCGGGTAAGCACCGCGGCAGCCACGGGGGCAGCTCTGCCGCTCACCTTGGCGCCGTTCAAGCGCGGCGACATGCTCTTCAACACCGATGCTAACGGTTCGCTGTACGTGCGCAACGGACGGGACGCCAGGCCGAAGCTGCTCCTCGCGGCCGGTAGCTATGACGCGGTGGCGCCATCCAACGATGGCAAGTACATCGCCTACACGCTTCCCGGATCCGCGGCAAGCGGCGCTGGATCAGACTTGCGTGTCCGCTCGATCGAGACTGGGCGAGATCTGTCGGACGTGCTGCACAACACCATCGTGTCGCGCAAGCCGTGGACGCATAACGAGAAGGGCTTCTTTTACACCCGTGAAGATCCCGCCGACCGTCGTCAGCGTGTCTACTATCATTCTCTGGGCAAGGATCAGAGTCGGGACGCGGTGGTGCTGAGCCAGATGGATCAACCGGAGTGGCGCTATGATGCCTCCGTGAGCGACGATGGCCACTTCGCCGTCTTCACCATTTCACATCCGGCCGACGCGCACACGCGGCTCTACTTCATAGATCTGGACAACCCCGGCCGCCCGACGCTCAACGCGCCGATCGTGCGTCTCATTGATGCGTTCAGTGCGCGCTACAGCTTCGTGGACAACGCCGGGTCATACTTCTTTCTCCAGACCGATCGCGACGCGCCACTCGGGAGCGTGGTGCTCGCAAATACCGACATGACTCGGGTTAGCAGCTGGCCCGTAGTCATCCCGCAGTCCGCGGATACGCTGGTGTACGTTCGCACCGCTGGCGATGAGTTCGTTCTTCCCGTGTACCGCGTGGGCACAGCCAATGTGGCCCGTGTGTATGGACCGCCAGATCCGGCGGCAATGCGCGCGGAGTTTCAGAAGCGGATCGACTCACTCAGAAAAGAGCGTGCTGACGCCGAGCGTGAGGGACGCCGAGATCGTGACATCTCCGACGCAATGCGTATGCGCGCGCCAGCTGCGATCCGGTTGGAGCGGGGAAGCGATTTTCCAGTACCTGCTGGCGCAAGCATCGTGGCCATGAACACCATTGCCGACAACGAAGAGGTATTCTACACTCTGCGCATGCCCGACGGGAGCACGCGCTCCTTGCTGTACAATATCAAGAACAGGCGCAGCGAGCCGTTCCCATCCGGGGCGCAGACGCGCTAGTCATCGCGCAAATTATTTAATGGACACAGTCACGCTCCTCCTGCTGCTCACGCAAATTGTTCGCACAGTAGTCTTCGCCGCTGTGGTGATCGTCTCGATCGCCTTTCTGCTCGGCTGGCTCGTGCGGACGCGGCGCATCAATCCATTTAATCCGGTTGCGCGCGGAATCAGGAGCGTGACCGATCCGATGCTCGCGCCGGTGGAGCGGCAGATCGTGAGAGCGGGTGGCCTGCCCACGGCTGCGCCACTGTGGGGAATCGCCGCCGCCGTGTTGCTCGGGATCATCATCGTAAGCGGCTTCAACTTTGTCGCGGGCACTATTGCGACGCTCCTGCTCGCCGCCTCGGCCGGTCCACGGGGGCTGTTCATCGTACTGGTGCAGGCCACTTTCGGAATACTGAAACTGGCGATCATTATCGTGGTCGTCATTTCGTGGATCCCAATTTCGCCGTTTTCTCCGTGGGTGAGGTGGGCCTTCACCATCACCGAGCCCATCATGCGGCCGCTCAGGCAGATTGTGCCGCGCATTGGGATGTTCGATATCACCCCGATCGTCGCATACTTCGCGCTGAACATTCTCGAGTGGGCTTTTTTGAGGCTGTAACGTGACTGTAACGTGACTGTAACGCGAGAGCGTATTGACGAGCAACATCTTTTGTGTATCTCTCAGAGAGAAGCCCA
>JBPCNJ010000234.1:0-5778 GCA_051001375.1 Gemmatimonadaceae bacterium | reverse complement strand
GAGCAGTTGATCTCGGCTATACATGTCGAGCGCTTCGTGGACGATCTCTTGGTGTTGCTTCCCAGTCCTCTGACTGAGCATCTGCAGCAACTTGTGATCAGCGTCAAGGATTCGAGTTGTTGCCATTGGCCTCTCTCTGTGGACAGTACACTGTATAGTATACAATCGAGGCAACCCAAATGTAAACTATAAGGTTCACTTACCGCGAATTACCTTTATGAACGAACGTTCAACACTGTCATGGAGTCCAACCGCTTAGCCTGCTAACGGCGATTCTCACGGCTGTGCCCCGCATGAGCGCATGTGCACTGAGGCGGCCAGCGCTTGGACCAGACCCTGATTGCGTCACGGCCTTACTTCTTAGCCGGCCAGGGCAGGCAGGCAGTAACGATGCTCTGGGAACACGCTCTTGATCTGGATGTGATCCTCTTCGTCCGCAGTGATCAGCGTCGGTCGTGCCGGATGCCTAGCACAGGTGACCGCAATGATCATATCGAGGAATAAACCACGTTTCTCCAGTTTGGCGTCGGGGTAGCGGAGGCGGCTTCTTGCTCGCAAGCTGCCCGGAGCGATGTACGCGCTCGTGCTCGAGAGCGAGCGGTTGGATATGGGCTCAGTACTGCTCGGCGTAAAGCTTCCCGTCGTAACCACGGTGCCGGTGTTGCTTACCGTGAAGTCCTGCGTTACCGGGCCGTTGCTCTGCCCTGAGATCGTGATGTCCTTGGGCTCGACGTCGAGCACCGCGTCCCCACCGGTGGCACCATGCTGTGCAACTATTTCAACGACAAACCACTTACCGAACGCCTATTTTGGACGGGGAAAGTCACACGCGTGCGAAACGCATCGGGGGTGTATGCTGCACCCGGATAGACGTGACCGTGTGACATCACAGCGATCGCATCCATTCGATACTCCGAAATCCGCACGCGGCTTGCTTTCGGTATTTATTCGGTATATCCTTTCCCTCCCATCTTCCGGGAGCGCGCATGCCGAAAACAGATCAGTCGTTCGATCCGAGTGGCTACGCAACCGTCGCGCAGCGGATCGAGCTGTTCTACAGGAATCACCCTAACGGGCGCATCAGCACGGAGCTGATCAACCGGGACGCAACCTCCGTCACGTTCAAGGCATCGGTGTACCGGAGCGAGACAGATCCCGCTCCAGCGGCAACCGGTTGGGCGACCGAGCGAGAGGGAGACGGCGATATCAACACTGTCGCGTGTCTCGAGAACACGGAGACTTCGGCCATCGGGCGTGCGCTTGCCAACCTTGGTTTCACGGCGTCGAAGCAGCGGCCCAGTGTAGAAGAGATGCAGAAGGCATCACAGGCTCGGCTGTACAGATCGCGCGTGGCCGAGCAGTCGCGGGAGTATGCGCCCTGCTACGCGCCGGAGTACGATCCCGAATACACGCAAGCGGCCACGGACCTGCTGACGCTACTCGGTGAAGCGGAGCGCGTGGGATTGCAACCTGCGCGCGCGCAGCGACTGCGCGATCAGCTCGAGCATGGCCCCCAGTTCACGCCCGCACGCATCTCCGACATCGAGCGATCCATTCGCAATTGGCTTGTGCGCCAGGAAAATGTCACAGCCAAACGTCTATCTCTGTGAGGAAAGCAATGCACGTGACTCGTGAGGGAGGGAGCGATGACGGAAGACGGAGGGGAACGGGCACTGCGTGCGAAAGGGCGCGATGACGTCGTGCTGCTTGTAAGAATCCGGCGCAAGGAGCCTGAAGCGCTACGCGCGTTCACGCGGTTGGTCACGCCAATCCTGCTGGATCAGGCGCGCGTGCTGGGCGTCGATCATTCGGATCGCGAGACAGTCGTGATGGCTTTCATCGATGACATGCTGCTCAAGCTGACGCACACGTCGCACATGCCACCCAGGTCGCTGCTGACCTTTGTGGGAACGTCGTTCAGAAATCATGTCGCCGACGCGCGTCGCGCCGACTCAGTGCGCGACAGGCGTGATGAAGCCCAGTGTGATCTCGTGGGCGGTGAGCGTGTGGTGACTGCAACGTGCTCGGCGTTCGCGCTGCGTGCCGCGCTCGGACCAGACGAAGCAAGCATACAGACAGCGATCCCAGCGGCGGCACTCATCAACCTGCTCATGCGCGGGTGCACGCAGGAACAGCGTAGTCTGCTCATCTGGAGCAGTCAACGCGTACCGATGCGCGAGATCGCCGTATGGCTCGGGATCAGCTATGCCGCGGCGAGACAGCGCATCGGCAGACTGCGTGCGCAGCTCGCGCGCGAGAGCGTACGACAACTGCCAAATCTCGACGCCGCTGACCGCGTGGTGATGACGCGACTGCTGCGGCGCGCAGGTGTGAAAACTGACGTGAAACTAGACCAAGGCGGACAAACCGGAGGAGCTGCAGCATGACCGACACGCCCGAGATGAAAAGAGCCGAGAGCGAGATGGACAGCGCGAACGATAACGAGCTCGCGTTCGAGCCGGAACTGACCGTTCTGGAGCGGCTTGTGGGACTGGCAATCGATGCCAGCGGCGACAATAGCGCTTACGAGGACGAGCGCTTCGTGGAGTGGCTGCTGCGCGAAGCTCACGCCCGGATGACTCCGGCCGAGCGCATCGCGAACGAGCGGGCTGCTGACGCGGTGGTGGCGCGGGTGCAGCCGCAACTGCGAGCGCGGCAAGTTGGGGAGGCCCTTCTCAGCAGCGCGCTCAAGGTCCGCGATGCAACAGTGATTGGGGACATCAGGAACGTCGCTGATGCCGCAGCAAAGGAAGGGTGCGCAGCGTGGCTGCCTGCACTCGCGGTCGCCGCTGGTATTGGACGCGAGCTGTGGGACGAACAGTGCGACCGGTGGGTGGAGCTGCCAAAGAACTTATCGCGCGGCCGCTATATCGCCCTTGCTGTCGCAGGCGACAGTATGACGCCGTATCTGAACGATGGTGACACGATCCTCGTTGACACGCGCCGGAAGATCTCTAACGATTGCATCGTCGTCGCGCGCAAACCGGATGACGGCTACGTGGTCAAGTACGTGTCGCGACTGAGTCGGACAACGATGGAGCTGTCGTCGTTCAACGCGGAGTACACACCGTTCACGATAGCGCGCGACCGTAACACGATGGTCGGTGTCGTTGCCGCGCGACTTACGCGCGGCGCTACGGAATCGGACTGATGGCAAGCGTGATCAGTGACGCGAATTACGTCAATACACGTGTCAATACAACTACAACAGCGGAGGTTTTGTGCAGGACACTGGAGCATCCAGAGAAAACAGAATCGCGAACGTGATCGGCACCGTGATAGCGATCGCGGGTGCAATCGTCGCTTCACCAGCCGCGATGGAGAGATTGCCGGCAGCAACAGTCGCTGTACTCAAAACCGTCGTCACGCTCGGCAGCACGTTTCAGCCGGTGGCGGTCACCATCATCGGAATCGTGCTGGCCGCGGTCACCCACCCGCCCAAGTGGCTGCCCATGTTCGGGCGCGGCGCACGAGAGCGAGTGGGTACGTAAACCTGAGCTGCGAGCGTCGGGAGGTTGTTACTGCTCGCTACTGCTTGTTAATGCGGCTTACTTCCCGGCGCTTGCGAACAGATCGGCGTACTGGCCGTAGCCAGCTTCCTGGAGCTTGCTCGCCGGAATGAAACGCATTGCGGCGGAATTCATGCAATAGCGGAGGCCGGTCGGCTTGGGACCATCGTTGAACACGTGCCCAAGATGTGAGTCGGCATGCGCGGACCGTACTTCGGTACGGGCCATAAACAGCTGCCGGTCCGTCTTGGTCTTGACGTTCGCCGGCTCGAGCGGCCTGGTGAAGCTGGGCCAGCCGGTGCCGGACTCGAACTTATCCTTGGAGCTGAACAGCGGCTCGCCAGACACAATGTCCACGTAGATGCCCGCCTCGTGATTGTCGTTGTAAGCATTGTGGAACGGTGTCTCGGTCCCTTCCTGCTGCGTTACCTCGTACTGGAGCTTGCTGAGCTTCTGGCGGAGCACCGCATCGCTCGGCTTACGGTAGTTCGTTACCGGGCTTTTCACCGACGTAAGTTGGGAGGCAGCCTGCGCCTGAGCCGGAGTCGCGGACACAGCCGGAATAAGTAGTGCAGCGGCGGCCACAAACATCGTTCGGCGCGCGTTGGTCAATTTGGTCATTTGCCTTCCTCAAACAGGTGCGGAGGCCGCGGATTGGGCTCTCCCACCCTGCTACTTATTATACGCTCAACGACAGCTATAGATCCATTTTCGACGTGGTATTATACGACCAATCGGACCATAGCTGGGCTATAATCGGGCCATTCACGAGCACTTTCCAGAGGGCGCACGTAAGCCGGTGGCAACCAATACTTGCGTGGCTGCGTCTCATCAAGACATGATTGGCCATTCCATTTAACGCTTCTCACGCCCCTACGGACTCCTTGACAACACGTCGTGATTTCCTCAAGCGGAGCGGTGTCGCGCTCGGCGGATTCGCCGCGCTACGCCACGTACCCGGCCTGCCCGACGGGTACTATCCGCCAAACGCCGGCCCATCGCTGGCCAACGTTCCGTCAGGTGACGAGATCCGTGCCCTCATGGCCGACGCGGTCGGCGCCGCCAGGGCAGCGGGCGCGAGCTACTCTGACGTGCGCATCGGGCGGTACCAGAACAACTTTGTCATCACGCGCGAACAGCAAATAGTTCAGGTGGTGGACACCGATTCGATGGGCGCGGGCATTCGCGCCCTGGTCGACGGAACTTGGGGCTTTGCCGCCACCCGTGCACTCACTCCGGACGGCGTTGCCGCGGCCGCTCGCGAGGCGGTAGCGATCGCGAGGGCGGATCGTATAGCGCAGGACCGCCCGGTGATGCTCGCCCCCACACCTGCGGTCCAGGCTACCTGGAACAACGGCTTCACCAAGGATCCGTGGGACGTGCCGGTGGAAGAGAAGGCCGATCTCCTCATCAAGGCGAACGCGGAGGCGATGAAGGCGAAGAATGTCCGCTTCGTCTCCAGCGTGATGTACTTCGTCAAGGAGAACCGGCACTTCGCGTCCACCGACGGCTCGGTGATCTCGCAGACTGTGGTGCGTAGCTGGGTCCCGATGCAGATCACGGCTATCGCGCCGGACCAGAGCGATTTCCAGAACCGCTCCAACACCGTGCAGCCCATGGGTCGCGGCTACGAGTACGTGCTGGAAGCGGACATCGTGAATAACGCGCGCAAGTGGGGCGAAGAGGCGTCGCAGAAGCTGAGCGCCAAGCCGGTGCAGGTTGGGCGGTACGACCTGGTGCTGCATCCGTCGCACCTGTGGCTCACGATTCACGAGTCCATCGCGCATCCAACGGAGCTGGATCGCGCGCTCGGTTACGAGGCCAACTACGCGGGCACCAGCTTCGTCTCACCGCCGGAAAAGATGCTGGGCAAGCTGCGCTACGGCCCGGAGTTCATGAACATCCAGGGCGATCGGTCCCAGCCGGGCGGTTGTGCGACCATCGGCTACGATGACGAGGGCGTCAAGCCGGAAGAGTTCCTCATCATCAAGAACGGTGTGGTGAACGACTACCAGACCACGCGGGAGCAGGCCAACTGGCTCAAGTGGTGGTACGACTCGCAGAACAGACCCACGCGCTCGCACGGTAACAGCAACGCCGACTCGTGGTCCAGCGTCCAGTTTCAGCGCATGCCGAACGTGTCACTGTTGCCGGGTGCAAAGGACAACAAGTGGGAGGATCTGATCGCGGCCACCGATCGCGGTATCGCGATCATGGGCGACGGCTCGTTCTCCATCGATCAGCAGCGCTACAACGCGCAGTTCGGCGG
>JBPCNJ010000233.1:0-18201 GCA_051001375.1 Gemmatimonadaceae bacterium | reverse complement strand
GTCCACACCCGAGCCGAGACGGCGTAGGAGTGCCAGAATCGCGAGACTGGAGTTCGCCTTCACGCTGTAGTGTATGTGCACCGGAAGATGAGCCAGCGCGGATGAAAGCTCCGTGTATCGCTCCCGGATCAAAGACGCGCTGTACACGTAGCAAGGCGTCCCTACGCGTTCGGCAATCTCCGTCAGAGAAACGGCGTCGCACGTGAGTACGCCGTCGCGCCGGGTGTACCCGGACACACTGCTCGAGATGACTGTGGGCGGCATCAGTACGCTCTCGCCCACAGCGCCTCCGCGACTGCGGACTCGCCGCAAAGGAGACAATGCTTCGGCGGCTCTGCCGACCGAAACTCCTCGTCCGGCAGAACACGAATGGTTGCTTTGGTTTCTTCCTTGATGCGCGCCTCGCACTCAGCCGAGCCGCACCAGCCAGCGTAGACGAACGCGCCTGCACCGTCCATGATCTCACGGAAGCGAGCGTACGTGATATTTCCCCGGACACTGTTAGCCTCACGTCGCTCGCGAGCGGCAATGAGCAGGTCTTCCTGCATTGTCGAAAGTAGTTCGTTGATTGCCTCGCCGATCGTGTCCAGTGGGAACGACTGCTTTGCCCGAGTGTCTCGGCGAACGAGGACTGCCTGGTTGGCATCGAGGTCGCGCGGGCCGATCTCCATGCGAACTGGAATGCCGCGAAGCTCCCATTCGTAGTACTTGGCGCCGGGCTTCATCCCGTCGCGTGCATCCACATGAACGCGGAGACGGGCCGGTGAGCGTCGCTCGCAAGCGCCGAGTGAATCTTTTATGCGCTGTGCCGCCTCCAAGACCCGGGCACGTTCCTCGTCCGTACGGTAGATCGGGACGATCACGACCTCGATCGGCGCGAGAAGCGGCGGAACAACCAGTCCGTTGTCGTCGCTGTGCGTCATGACCAGGCCGCCGATTAGTCGAGTTGACACGCCCCAGCTCGTATTCCACGCGTACTCTATCTCGCCGCTCTCGGACTGAAACTTCAACTCGAACGCGCGCGCGAAGTTCTGTCCCAGGTTGTGCGACGTTCCGGCCTGCAGCGCCTTGTTGTCCTGCATCATCGCCTCGCAGGAGTAAGTGCGCAGCGCGCCGGCGAACCGCTCCGACTCTGTCTTTCGCCCTGTGACGACAGGCATTGCTATCCAGCCTTCCATGAAGTCGCGATACACGCCGAGCATACGACGGGTCTCTTCCTCCGCCTGCTGCTCGCTCACGTGCGCCGTGTGCCCTTCCTGCCACAGAAACTCGAGCGTGCGGAGAAAGAGGCGCGTCCGCATTTCCCAGCGCACCACGTTCGCCCACTGATTGATCAGCAGCGGAAGATCGCGATAGCTCTGCACCCACTTGGCGAACATCGAGTAGATGATCGTCTCAGACGTTGGCCGGATGACGAGCGGCTCCTCCAGCTGCTTGCCACCGCCGTACGTGACGACCGCGGTTTCCGGAGCGAAACCTTCAACGTGCTCGGCTTCCTTCTGCAGAAAGCTCTGCGGGATCAGGAGCGGAAAGTACGCGTTCTGGTGTCCAGTCGCCTTGAACATGTCATCCAATTGCCGCTGCATGCGCTCCCAGATACCGTACCCATTCGGCCGTATGACCATGCAGCCGCGCACAGGAGCGTAATCGGCCAGCTCTGCGCGCAGCACAACCTCGTTGTACCATGCACTGAAATCAGCGGCGCGCGTTGGGAGCTTTCTATCGTCAGCCATCTAGGCGTGGTGTTGGTTGTGTCTCGGTCGCGGCACCGCCGGCGCCCGATGTCGAAAGGTGTACAACAGTGCGCGCGCCGGCTGCTTTGGCGGCCTTGCGTTGCTTGGACATGGATTGCCGACGCAGCGAATATTCCACCGACTTGCCATCGCTCCGCAGCCTTCGCGCTTCGGCCATCACGACGGCTGTGGGAACACCTTCATCAGCGGTGATCCAGCAGTCGACCACCGATTCGTGAGCTGGGAGCAGACCGCGAGCGCGCAGCAGCTCCGTCAACACGACGTCGCCCATACCGAAGCCGAGCGCTGGAAGTGGTGTACCGCCCAGCGTACCGAGCAGGTCGTCGTACCGCCCGCCACCGCAGATCGCGCGGAACTCTCCGGACCGGTCGAACAGCTCGAACACGATTCCGGTGTAGTACGCTAGCCCACGTACAATGGACATGTCGAAGCGCAGCCACGACGCGCCATCGGGAACCAGCGCCGCGACGTACTCGAAGAAGCGGTCCACGTCCGCGACTAGCGCCGCGCCGGTATCATTGGTCAGAGCAGCTCTGACGGTCTCAACAGTCGCGTCAGGAATGGACAGCACCGCGTCAATCTGGATTTCTGTGAGGCCGGCTGATACCAGTTTTTCCGCGGACACGTCGCGTGGTTGGCGCGCGAGCTTGTCCACCACAGAAAACACCGCGCCGTGTGCGTCTTCGCCAACGCCCAATGCCGTTAGATACGCTTGCATCACACGTCGATCCGACACGCGCACAACGACCTCGCGCGCGCTGAGTCCCAGCTCACGACAGATGTCGATCGCGCAGGCGACCAGCTCAGCGTCAGCGGCAACGCCAGCGTCCCCGACGATGTCGACGTTCAGCTGATAGTGCTCGCGCAAGCGCCCTTTTTGCTGCCGCTCGTAACGAAATAGCTGCGGCATTGAGAACCAGCGCGTCGGCTTGCGCAACGAGTTCGCGCGTGCGCCAATCATTCTCGCGAAGGTGGGCGTCATCTCCGGTCTGAGCGCTACCTCGCGTTTGCCCTTGTCCACAAAGTTATAAAGCTGACCGACGATCTCGGCCCCGCTCTTGGCCGTGTAAAGCTCCAGCGGCTCCAAGGGCGGCCCGTCGTATTCGACGAAACCGTACCGGCGGGTCACGTCGCGCCATGCTCTCGTAACGTGCGCGCGCTCGGCCAGCTGCTCGGGGTAAAAATCGCGGAACCCCGGGAGGGAAGTGTGCGCCATCGTCCAAACCTATCGGCTCACTGCCCCCGGTGCCACCGCGCCGGGGCGTAGTCATGCACTATGTTGCTCGTCTTGGCGGAATCAGCCCGACGCCGCAACGAGTGGATCCGTCGCGAGCGGGTCGATCCGAAGCTGCCGCATTGCGTCGCCGACGGTGTGAAACGAGCCGGCGACGACCTTTGTTCCCGGCCGGGACTCGGCACGCGCCAGAGCCACGTTGAAATCCGCGGCCAGATCGACCGGGATCTTGCAGGCGTTCGCGTACGACGCCGCGGCTATTGGACTCCAGGCGCGCTCGGTCGGTGCGCTCGGCGGCTGCGTGATGATGAAGAGGTCCGCCACGTCAGCGAGCGCCGTGATGATTCCGTGCCAATCCTTGTCCTTCAACACCCCGAGCACCACGGTGAGCGGCCGCTGCGGGTGTACAGCAGCCAGCGTCTCCGCCAGGGCTCGCGCACCGGCGGCGTTGTGCGCTACGTCGAAGATCCAGTCACCCGAGCGCTGGAAGCGGCCGGGCAATCTCACGGTCGCGAGGGCGCGTTTGATCTGGTCAGGATTCAACTCGAAGTCAGAACCAGCGGCATGCACAGATGCGATTGCGGTCAGCGTGTTGCGCACCTGGTGTTCTCCGATGAGCGGAGTCGCCAGACGCACCTCGCCGTACGGCGTTTGCGCCGTGAACGAGGTCCGGCCGCCGGCGAACGCGACAGACCACGACCGCCATTCGCTCCGCACCACCTCGATCGGAGTCGCTCCACGAGCAACCGCGCGGTCGATCAGGAGACGAGCAAGATCGGCGCGTGGCTCGCCAATTATCGCAGGCCGTCCGAACTTGAAGATGCCGCCCTTCTCGTACGCGATCTCGCCGAGCGTCGACCCGAGGTACTCCGTGTGGTCCAGGCTGACGTTGGTGACCGTCGCGACGACTGGATCGAGCACGTTGGTGCTATCATGTAGCCCGCCAAGTCCGGTCTCGATCACTGCCGCATGGACTCCGGCTTCGGCGAAATAGGCGAAGGCGAGTGCCGTCGTAATCTCGAAAAACGTTGCGTCGTTGGCCTGCGCGGTTGGCTCTATCACATCCAGGAGAGCGAGGACGCGATCCTCCGGGATCGCTACACCGTTCACTACGATACGCTCGCGAAAGTCTACCAGATGCGGAGAGCTGTATCGCCCCACGTTTCGCAGTCTGGCACGTAGCAGAGCATCGATCGTGGCACAGGTACTCCCCTTTCCGTTGGTACCGGCAACGTGGAAGGATGGGAACTTCGTCTCCGGATTACCGAGTGCCGCCAGGAGCGCCCGCGTGCGCTCGAGGCCCGGCTCGATCCGGCCGCCAGTGCGGTCGAATAACCGATGTATAACTCGGGCGTAATCGCCTGGCTCTGCTATTGCCATCCACTTGATGCGGGCTTGCCACTCATGTGCCGCAGCAGGCGACCGACCGTGGGCTTGAGCTCGTTGCGCGGCACGACGATATCGACGATTCCATGTTCAAGCAGAAATTCAGCGGTCTGAAATCCTTCAGGCAACTCCTGACCGATTGTCTGCTTGATGACGCGCGGGCCCGCAAAGCCGATCACTGACCCAGGTTCCGCGATGATCGCGTCGCCGAGCATCGCAAAGCTCGCGCTCACGCCACCTGTGGTGGGGTTGGTGAGAATAGATACGTACGGCACGCGCCGCTCGGCTAGCTGCGAAAGCATGGCAGCCGCTTTAGCCATCTGCATCAGCGAGAGAACACCCTCCTGCATTCGCGCACCGCCAGACGCGCTAATAAGTACCAGCGGGTGCTTCTTCTCCAGCGAACGCTGACCCAGACGCGCGATCTTCTCGCCCACGACGGAGCCCATCGAGCCGCCCATGAATGCGAAGTCCATCACGCCCAAGCTTATGGGCGAGCCGCCCAACTGACCCGTGAACGTGAGAATCGCGTCGCCGTCGCCAGCGTTCGCGTTCGCCTTCTTTAGCCGCTGCTGGTACTCCGGGAAGCCAAGCGGATCGGCGGAGCGTATGTCCATCTCCGTCTCTTCCGCGGTCCCTTCATCCAGGAGGATATTGGCGTACTCGATCGCACGGATGCGGCGGTGGTTGCCACAACTCGGACACACGTTGAGGTTGCGGACAAACTTCTCAGTAATATCCGTGTAGCCGCAGACCTCGCACTTCTCCCACGCATCGATAGGAATCTCGAGCCGCTCGCGGCGCGGGCGGCGCTGCTTCTTTTCCTTCCTGAACCAGGCCATATCAGCGAAATGTGAACCGGTGAGGATGGCGCGGCAAGGATGGACCCACGGTCACCACCATGCTACGACCACGCGAATGCCCACGGGAGTGCCCGCTGGAACGCCCACGAATCGGCTACGCCCCCGCCGTCGCGTCCGAGGCGGCCAGCGCGGCCTTGAGCTTTTCGGCCGACGCGCGGGTGAAGCCCGTGACTGACGCGATGTCTTCGACGCTTGCCTCTCGCACCCCCCTGACACTGCCGAATCGCTGAATCAACTGCCTCCGTTTCACGTCGCCGACGCCGGGAATGGAGAGCAGCTCCGACGTCACGGTTCGCATACTCCGCCGTTTTCTGTTGAATGTCACCGCGAAGCGATGCGCCTCATCGCGAATCTGCTGAAGCATGCGCAGCGCCCCAGAGCGACGCGACAGCTTGAGTGGCTCCGATCGACCCCACATGAAGATCTCTTCTTCCCGCTTCGCAAGGCTGATCAATGCCAGCCCGCCGACGCCGAGCGATGCTAACGCGGCGTGCGCGGCCGAAAGCTGTCCCTTGCCGCCGTCGATCACAACCAGATCCGGAAGCGGCTTCTCCTCAGTAACGCGGCGCGCGAAGTAACGCGACACGACTTCGTTCATGGACGCGAAATCGTCGGTTCCGACAACCGTCTTCACCTTGAACTTCCGGTACTCGGCGCGCTTGGCCCTGCCGTTCTCGAAGAAGACGCACGATCCGACCGTGTCCGTCCCCTGCGTCGTGGAGATATCGAAGCAGACCATCGTCCGCGGAAGTGTCTGTAAGCCCAGCTCACGCGCAAGCTCGTACACCGGGTTGCCCGCGCGCACATCCGACTCCGCGCTCGACAGTTTCTGCTCTTCCAGCAGATGCCGCGCATTCTGTTCGGCCAGCTCCACCAGCTCGCGCTTGCTGCCGCGCTGAGGAACATGAACGCTCTCGCCGCCAAGCGATTCCTCCAGCAACTCACGATCAGGAAAGTCGAACGGAACCAGCAGGTCCCCTGCCCGGGCTGGCGTGCCAACATAGTTGCCGGCCAGAAATACGCTCAGAACGTCGCCGTCCTCTTCACCGTCGATGTTCTCCACGAAACGGTGCTCCCGTGCCAGCAGCTTGCCGCCGCGGATGCGCAGCATTGCAACGACTGCGTCGTCCCCGTCGCGCGCGTAGCCGATGACGTCGTGATCTCCACCTTCGACGCGCAGCACGACCGTGGGCTCTTCCATCTTCTTGAGGTGCTGCAGCGCATCCCGCAGTTCGGCGGCGCGCTCGAAATCCAGCTCTTCGGCGGCCAGCTCCATGCGCTCTTGAACACGGCGAACCACCTCGTCACTGCGTCCGTTCAGGAACAGAAGGACCTCATCGATCATCGCCGCGTATTCTTGCTGCGACTGCGCGAACACGCACGGAGCCTTGCACTGCTTGATGAAGAAGTCGAGACACGGACGCTCAGGCATCTCACGCGGCATATCGTAGTTGCACGATCGAACCGTGAACAGGCGCTTCACGACATTTAGCGCGTGACGCATCGGCCCGACATCGGTATACGGACCGAAATAGTTGGCGCCGTCATTCTCCAATCGCCGCGTCACATACACACGCGGATACGGCTCGTTCACCGTGACCTTGATGTACGGGTACGACTTGTCATCCCGTAATGCAATGTTGAACTTGGGGCGGTACTCCTTGATCAGATTCGCCTCGAGGATAAGCGCGTGTGCCTCCGTCGGCACCACGATCGTCTCGACGTCTGTAATCTGGCGCACCAGGTGCTGCGTCTTGATACTGAATGGATGGTCGCTGGCAAAGTAGCTGCGCACGCGTGAGCGAAGCCGCTTTGCCTTACCAACGTATAGGACCGTTCCGTCAGCGCCCTTCCACAGATACACGCCCGGATCGTCGGGTAGGTGTGGGAGCTTCTGCGCCACTTTATCCGGAGCTGGAACCATTTATGTTATACGCCTGCGCGGCGCCACGGATTCGACGTTAGCAACATCCCTGCAGCGGCCGAAGATGGACGCACCGGCACGGAAGGTGGCACGTCCGGTTAGCTCCTCAGTCACCGGTGATCAGGTGAGAGACGTGCAGCCGCGCGCCGGTCAGCACGACGTCGACGGTCGCGCCCCCGTACTTGGACAGGAACGGTACGAAGCTGAGCACGCGTTCCTGCGGCTCACCATCTGGAAACAGAGAGGCGCGCGCGACAGCAACGTCGCGCAGCCGTTGTGTCCCAGACTGTTTTACTGCCGCGGCATACCGGCGCTCGAGCCGCGCCAACCGGTGCTCCGCGCCCCGGCGCATGCTCTCGACCGAGCGCTGTAGCGCCTCCGACGAAGCTGGATCCGCCTTAAGCAGATCCGACTCACTGGCCAGCACGGACGAGATGTGTCCCAGCGCGCTCCGAACTACTGGGGCGATCTCTGCCCGCGCGATACGCCCTTCGATTGCATGCGGATCCCGGAAGTCGCCTACGGACGCACCCAACCGGTCCAGAATCTCGCGAACATGGGGCTCGATAAGTGTTCCGCTCCAGCGCGGCACGATCCGCGGCAGCGCGGCTCCGAGCGCCCGCGCGACTGCGGAGACCTGTGCGAAATACGCCACCTCGCCCGGGCCGCCAACGTATGCGACCGTCGGCAGAATCGACCGTTCAACGATCGGTCTGAGCAGAACGTTGGGGCCCAGCCTGCTGCGTTCGACGTCGAGCGCAGCAACGGTCGCCGTGGCGATTACATCGCGCACAGGAACCCGCTGCCTGGACCCGTCCGACGCCGTCGCGAACACCAGCGACAGTCCCGACACGTCCGCGACCTGCGGCCGATGCTTCAAACCGCGAAGCTCGAGCGTCCGCTGCTGCAGTGCATCACGCACCGACTCGGCGCTTTCGAGTGCCCGCCGGACTACGGGAAACGCTGCCCGCCGCACCGCCGCGTGCGCTGCGTCCAGCACCGCAACACCGAGCGGTTGCAGCAGATCGCGCAATAGTTGCACGTACGCACCGCCGACAGACGCGCCAGGCACGTACGCGCGCCGCACTGCCGCGAGCGGGGACGCGTCCGCGGCAGAACCACACGCCTCCGCCAGGCGCTCCATGTCACCCGCAATGTCGCCGATCGGAGTCGTCGCCATTGATACGCCGGGCGTTGTGCTCTGAGCGCCGCCCAACGTCCGCAACCCGCCATGCAGCACTACACCAACATGATTAGCCTCGACAAAATCCGTGTCGTCGGTTGCGGCCCAGAAAATCGGCGCAGACGCAATTCCCGTTTGCGCCCGCAGCTCGTCAGCCAACGCGAGCGCGGTGAGCGCCTTGTGCAGAACGTATAGCGGTCCTCCAAACAGACCCGGCTGCTGCCCGGTAGTCACGACGACTCCGCCCGCGGCCGCACACTCGCGCAAGCGCTCCCGCGCCGCCCCCGATGCATCCAGCGCCGGCTCCAGAGCGGCGAGCCAGTCGGGGCCCGAAAACTCCCGCTTAACAGCATCGGCCGCGCTGCCCCAACCCGCGTGCCCCACTGGCACTGGCGCATACCAGTCGTTTAGCGCGCCCGCAAGCGCGTCTCGCGCCAACGCTGAGCCGCGGAGAGGGCGCGATAATGCCTCCAGCGAAAGTGTCTCAATCACGTTCGTTGCGCGAAGAAGATCGTTCGTGGTGAATCCGGTTCCAGTGCGCTGCCGTCGTAGTCGCCCAGCTCATGCGTGATGGTGAATCCTGCATCCGTCAGCAGCGCTCGCAGCTCGGCCGGCTCAAACAGACGCACGCGCTCCAGATACGTGTTCGCGCAATCAGTTGCTGATATCGTCTTTTCCACGTACCGGCCGTCGTCCGTGATCTTGCGGCGCTGTGTCACCATTCGGTTACCGACGTCGTGGGTGTCTTCGGGCACCAGTGTGTCGCGAACGTTGTCCGCGTTCAGGTAATCCAGGACGAAAGTTCCGCCACTGGCGATCACGCGGTGAACCTCGCGAAGCACTGTCCGATTCTCATTGTCAGTCGCGAAGTAACCGAAGCTCGTGAACAGGTTTACCACGAGCTCAAAGGCCCCTCCAGCAAACGGCAGCACGCGCATGTCTGCGCGAACGTACGAGACGTCGGACGACTCCGCGGCAGCCACCTCGAGCAGCGTCGCCGAAAGGTCCAGGCCAACGGTCCACACGTGCTCGCACAGGGCCCTCGTGTGCCGCCCCGAGCCGCATGCCAGATCCAGCGCAGCCTGCATCGGCGCGCCGCCGAGCGTGCTGAGAACCATATCGACAGCAGCGCGAGCTTCCGCTTCGTCCCGATGTGGATACAGGTCCAGATACTCCTTGCCGAACCATCTTGTGAACCATTCAGTCATTTATGGTACGGCTCCCCCTTCGTGATAGTACCCGCTCGATACAGTTGCTCCGCGAGCACCAGTCGCGCCAATTCGTGCGACAGCGTCCAGGGTGCCAGGGCGATTCGCATGGTCGCCCGCTCGCGCGTCGTGTCGTCCAGCCCGAATGCGCCGCCGATGACGAATGAAACGTCGCGCGCGGCTTCACGCTGGCCTCCGAGCCACTCCGCGAAACTCTCCGACGTCATGGAGGCACCACCAGGGTCGCACGCAACCAGCGCGCCGCTCGTCGTAGCCGCAGCGATGCCGCGGCGCAAGCGCTCACCCTCCCGCCCTTTTACCACATCCGAAGAAAGACCGTGCTCGGCCCGCTCGCCCTTAACCTCGACAATGTGCAGCGGCCAGTACCGGGCGGCGCGAGCCTCATACTCACGAATCGCCGCGGCAAGCGCCCCTTCTTTCGGGCGCCCGACCGCGGCGATGACAACGCGCACTGAAAACTTGCGTTAGGAGTACATGCCCCGCAGGCGGTGCACGGTCGCGACGCGGCTGATCGACAACATGTACGCGGCCGTCCGCATATTAACCTTGTGCTGCTTCGCCAGTGCGAGCACGTCAGTGAAGCTACGCTTCATGATCTCGGTGAGGCGGTCGTTCACCGTCTTCTCATCCCAGAAATACCCGCCACGGTCCTGTACCCATTCGAAGTAGGAGACGGTAACACCGCCAGCGTTTGCCAGAATGTCCGGAATGACGAAGACCCCGCTCTCGTCCAGGATGGCGTCCGCGGCAGCCGTTGTCGGACCGTTAGCGCCCTCACACACAATCTTGGCCTTGATGTCAGAAGCGTTCTTCGTGGTGATCACGTTCTCCAACGCGGCAGGGAGAAGCACGTCAACGTCAAGCGTGAGCAGGTCTGGCCCGCTGATCTCATCGCCGCCCTTGTAGCCGTTCAGATTCTTGTTCTGGCGCACGTACGCGATCGCGGCTTCAACGTCTATCCCGCTGGCGTTGTGGAAGGATGCCTCGCGATCCCCTATCGCAACAATCTTGGCACCCTCTTGCGCGAGCAGCTGCGCAGCGATCGAGCCGACATTGCCGAAGCCCTGCACCGCGACGGTGCACCCGTCAATCGTCATCCCCAGGTGGGACAGCGCCTCCTTGATTACGATCATGCATCCGCGCCCGGTTGCCTCGCGTCTCCCGAGTGAGCCGCCCATCTCCACCGGCTTGCCCGTCACCACCGCTGTGGTCGTGTGGCCCACGTGCATGGAATACGTGTCCATCACCCACGCCATCACGCGCTCGTTGGTGTTCACGTCGGGTGCCGGAACGTCGGAATCTGGCCCCAGCGTCTTGATGATTCCGGTGGTATATCGGCGCGTCAGTCGCTCGAGTTCACCAGCGCTCATCTTGGACGGATCACACACAACACCGCCCTTCCCACCGCCGAACGGGATGTTCACGACAGCGCACTTCCACGTCATCCATGCCGCGAGCGCCTTCACCTCTTCCAACGTCACGTTCATGTCGAAGCGAATACCGCCCTTTGCCGGCCCGCGTGAGGTGTTGTACAGCACGCGGTGCCCTGTGAATACCTCCACCTCACCGTTGTCCAGCGTTATCGGGCACGAGACGGTGATCTGCTTCTCCGGATTGCGCAGGATCTTGTAGATACCCGGCTCCAGATCGAGAAACTCGGCTGCACGGTCGAAGCGCGACATCATCCCCTCAAACGGGTTCTCTTCGTTGAGGTACGCGTCCTTGTCAGGACGGACGATCTTATCGGTAGGAAGGCGGAGGTCGGTGCCCATAACAGCGGTTGAAAGGTGTTCAGCGGGACAGAGCGTCCCTCAGTGCCTGGGCTAGCACCGACTCGCCGCCGGTGATTCGCACAGCCTGAGAAACATACCATAGCGGTGGCGCTTTGGCAGGCCACAATGGGGCAAGCTTCACGGCATCCTTGCCCGTTGTCACGACATATTTGTGATCGCGTGCTTTTCGCGAAAGCATGGCCACTTCGGCGACGGTATACGCATGGTGATCTGCAAACGTGCACGACGTGACATGCGCGCCAATTGCACGCAGTTGCGCAACGAAGCTGGACGGATCGCCGACACCGGCGATGGCGAGCAGTTCCGCTCCGGCCAGCTGCTCCAGAGAAATGCTGCGCTCTGGTTCTTGAGCATCCACAAGGTCGCGCATCAGGAAATCAGCCCTGACTACCTGCACACGGGGCGCGATTCGCGCGACGCGCGACGCAACTCCGTTGATCCTATTTTCGTCCGCTCCCTTACTTGTCACTACAATCAAGTGCGCGCGCCGGAGCCCGGCGAGTGACTCGCGCAGCGGCCCCGCAGGCAGGATCTTCAGATCGCCTCGCCACTGCTCAGCGCTCACCAATACCACGTCCAGCGATCGCCCTGCCCGGCGATGCTGAAAGGCGTCGTCCAACACGACAACATCCGCGCCATCCGCAGCGGCCAACTTAATGCCCGCTGCTCTGTCCGGCGAGGCATACACTCGAACACCCGGGTTCAGCCGCTCGTGCAGAACCTTCTCGTCCCCGCCGTATCCTCGCATGACGATTGCGGGCTGGCGCGCCGGTTCCATGCTGCGCAGCAGCTGAACGAGATGCGCGGTGAACGGCGTCTTTCCGGTTCCACCCACCGTCAGATTACCGACGCTGATCACCGGAACGGGCGACGACAGCGCACGCAACAGCCCTGCGTCATACATCCTGTTCCGCGTAGCGGTGACGGCACCGTACAGCCATGCTGCGGGCGCCAGCCCCGCTCGCGCGGAACGCGCACGCGCGTCGCTTCCGTACCACACGTCCTCGACAGTCACGCTGCCGTGGTAAGGTTGCACCGTGCGCGATCCGCGGTCACTTCCATGAGCTCCTCGAAACGCGCCGTCTGTTCCGCCGCCGCGCGCGCGTCCTCCGCTTCCACATACACGGGATCGCTGTATGCTATGTTCACAGCCGCGAACGGCTTTGGAATCATGAACGCATCCCAGCTGCGCAGCCGCCACGCGCTCGAAACGGCCACCCGTATGGCCACGATTGGAGCGTGCGCGCGTTGCGCCGCGACAAGCGCACCACCGGCGTACTTGTGCGCTGGGCCGCGCGGCCCGTCGGGAGTGACGGCCACCTCAGCGCCGCCGCTGAGCGCGTCGCACATGGCCAGCAGCGCACGAGCCGCACCCCGACTGCTCGACCCGTGAATGCTCGCAAGTCCGAGCCGCTGTGCGACCTGTGCGATCACCTCGCCGTCACCATGTTCGCTGATTACGATGCGCACACCTTCGTTTCTGTGCTCGATGACGAGCGGCAGCAGCTCGCCGTGCCACAGCGAAAACACGAACGGCTGGCCAGCGCTGCGAAGCGCGCGCCAGCCACCGTCGTTCAGGATCTTGACTCGCCATGTCGCGTATAGCGCCCGCAGCAGCCACGGGCCAACGGCGATCGCGACCCGCTGCGCAAAGCCGAGCCGGCCCGCGCGTGACGTTATGGCGCGCGCCAGCTCGCCCTCGGTCACCCGGCCAGTTCGGAGATCATCGCGGCAACCCGACCCGCGGCGCCTGGCGTCCCAAGCTTGACGCGAACTTCACGCAGCGCGTCTCGCTGGGCACCGCTATATACCGGGTCCGATAGTAGCCGCTCTATCTCGTCTGCCACTCGAACCGGCGCCAAGGCGCCCTGAACGAACTCGCGCGCGACCCCGCGACCAGCCACAACATTCACCAGCCCGATGTACGGAATCTTCACTACCCGCCGTGCAATTGCATACGATAGCGCACCGGTCCGATACGCGACCGCCATGGGGCATCCGGCGATGGCGGCCTCCAACGTGGTCGTCCCACTCTTGCACAGCGCCGCATCGGCGGCCCGGAGTACATCGAAAGAGGCGCCACGCACCACCTGAAACGGCAGCGAGCCTGCGTCTATCGCCACGGTCGGCGCGGCATGCAGAATGATGCGAATCCCCGGACGACGACGAACAAGCTCCTCGCCTGTCGCGACGAAATCTGTGAGATGCCGGCCGATTTCCTGGTCTCTGTTGCCCGGAAAGAGCGCGACAACTTCGGCATTCTCATCGATTCCAAGGCGTTGACGCGCCTCACCGCGGGAGTGCAGGCGCTATGCCCGGTCCAGAAGCGGATGCCCCACGAATGTCGCGTCAATTCCGTACCCGCGCAGCAACGGCTCCTCGAACGGGAGAATCACAGCGGCCTTGCTCACGACTTTAGCCAGCTTCGGAAGGCGACCGGCACCCCACGCCCACACCTGCGGTGTCACGTAGTACAGAACTGGCACCCCGGCCTCGCGTGCAGCCCGCGCGACTTTCATGTTGAACCCCGGATAATCCACCAAAACCACGGTGCACACATCGCGCCCCTCAATGCGATCTCGCAACGTGCGCAAGGGCTTCGCATGGGTGGGTATGTGCTTGACCACTTCCGTAAACCCCATCACCGCCAGCTCAGCGTAATCGCGCAAGATCTCGGCGCCCGCTGCGCGCATGTGGCCACCGCCTACTCCCACGGACCGCAGCTCTGGACGGAGCTGCTTCAGCGCGGCCGCAACACTCCCAGCATGCATGTCGCCCGACGCTTCGCCGGCAACGAATAGAATCTCACGCACGGAGTGACGGGCCGTTGCGCTCAATTTCAGTCACAATCCCGAGCGCCATCGCGAGCGCGCGGCGGCCGTCCGAGCCGCTAACGACCACAGGAGCATCGCCCCGAACTCCGGCGGCGAAGCTCTCGAACTCCAGCCGCAATGGCTCCGCTTCAGGCGCATCGAGCGCGATACGTTCCACCAGTTCGGTGAGATCCGGAATCACGCCATTCGGCACCAGCATGCCAAGCTCCGCGGGATTCTTCAAGCGATAGAATTCGCCCGTCCCCGTGGCAAGATCCAGCGATAGGTAACCGCTTGGCTGGAAAATTCTCACCTTCCGCACTCGCTCGCGCGATATGCGGCTTGCCGTGATGTTGGCGACAGCGCCCGAGTCAAACGTGACACGCGCGTTGGCGATGTCCGCCGTTGGAGTCAACACCGGAACCCCGACTGCGGCAATGGTAGCGGGCTGCGAGTCAACCAACGTCAGAACGAGGTCGATGTCGTGAATCATCAGGTCCAGCACCACGGCAACCTCCGACCCACGCACGCTGAACGGCGCCAACCTGTCACTCTCGATGAACCGAGGATGTTGAACGTACGGCAGCGCCGCGCGAACCGCCCTGTTGAAGCGCTCCACGTGTCCGGTCTGAATCAATGCGCCCGTCCGTTGGGCGATATTCAGCAGAGCGTCGGCATCTTCCAGAGTCGTCGTGATCGGTTTTTCGATAAGCACGTGCTTGCCGCGCTCCAGTGCAGCACGGGCTACTTCGAAATGCGCGGGGGTTGGCACCACAATCGTTATTGCGTCGACATCATCCAGCAAGGTCCTGAGATCCGCGTACGCCGGCACCTCCAGTTCGCGCGACACCTCCGCCGCGCGCTCCGCGCGAGACTCGACGAAGCCGGATAGTCGAAACTCCGGCATCTCGCGCAGAATGCGGATGTGGTGATAGCCTAGCCCACCAGCACCAACCACGCCAACCCGCACCGGAGTTGAAGCCGCATTCGCGACTGGACTCAAATCGCGACCCCGCGCTGGCTTGCCTCGACAAATTCCACCAGCTGCCTCACCTCGGGCAACGGGTCGACCTCAGAGTTCACTCGCTCCACTGCCTGACCGATGTTCAGCTCAGAACGAAACAGCAGCACGTATGCACGCTTGAGCGCTCGAATCGTCTCGGGCGGGAAGCCATTCCGTCGCAACCCGACGCTGTTGAGACCGTACAGCTTCATCGGATTTCCCACTGCCTTGACGAAGGGTGGCACATCCTTGGACACACGTGAGCAGCCGCCCACGATTGCGTTGCGCCCTATGCGCGTGAATTGATGCACCGCGGTGACACCGGACAGGATCACGCGATCCTCCACAGTGACATGCCCTGCCAACTGCACCATGTTCGCGAGCACCACGCCGTCGCCCACATGACAGTCGTGCGCCAGGTGTACGTACGACATGATGAAGCTCTCCTTCCCCACGGTCGTCTTGAAAGATTGTGATGTTCCGCGGTTGATCGTGCTGTACTCGCGAATCACAGTATCGTCCCCGATTTCCACGCCGGTGCGCTCACCGCTGAACTTCAGGTCCTGCGGATCACCGCCCAGAACCGTCCCGATCCCAATCTTCACATTTCGGCCAAGCGTCACATACCGCTCGAGCGTCGCTCGTGCCGAGATGACGCAGCCATCGCCGATAACACAATCGTCCCCAATAATCGCGAACGGCCCCACATCCACCCCTGCGCCGAGCTGCGCCGATGGCGAGACGAACGCGGTTGGATGAACCGTCTGCGTCATCGGTCTCGCACCATCGCCGCCATATCCGCCTCGGCCACCAGCTCCCCGTCCACCTTGGCAACGCCGCGCATCTTGCACACCGACCCACGGATCTGCACGACGTCGAGCTCGAACCGAATCTGATCGCCAGGCTTGACCGGTTTGCGCCAGCGAACGTTATCGAGCGAGAGAAAGTACACAACCTTCTCACCTGGCTCGCCCACACCGCCCATGAGGAGCATCCCGCCCACCTGCGCCATCGCTTCAATGATCAGAACGCCCGGCATTATCGGGTGCCCGGGAAAGTGGCCCTGGAAGAACGGCTCGTTAATCGTGACGTTCTTAATGCCAACGATGCGCTTGTTCGGCTCGACCTCCAGAATCCGGTCGACCAGTAGGAACGGATAGCGGTGCGGTAGCACCTTCATGATCTCCTCGATGCCCATCACGCCGGTCATGGCTTTCCTCGTCTCTTGCTTGGGTGTCTCACCACGCGCTTCACCACGCGCTCCGCCACATGATGTGCGACGTGCGGCCGCTCGCGCTTGATCCGCTACGTCGCTGCGCCACGCCCGCACCATCTCCCGCACGAGCGTGACCGTGCCTCTGTGGCTCGGCCGCACTGCCACGATATGTGCTGTCACCCGCGCGCCGGCAAGAGCCAGATCACCAACACAGTCTAGCGCCTTGTGACGCACGAACTCGTCCTGCCAGCGCAGCGCATTGTCGACAACACCGAAATCGTCAAGCACCACCGCATTCTGCGCGGATGCGCCTCTGATCAGCCCCTTTGACCTGAGCTCCTCCACCTCGCGAACAAAGCCGAACGTGCGCGCCGGAGCCAACTCGGCGCGGTAGCTCTCAGCCGTCACGGTGTACCGGCCGGTCTGTCGCCCGATAATCGGATGCGGAAAGTCTACCGTAACGTCAAGCGTGAGATGGTCGGACGGATGCGCTTCATATACCGAGTTCCCGTCGATCACGCGCAGCGGCTCCCGTAGCGTCAGATATTCCGCCTCGGCTGACAGTTCGCGCACACCCGCCCGCAGCAGTGCATCGTGGAACGACACGCTGCTGCCGTCCGAAATCGGCGGCTCTGGACCGCTCATCTCGATCATCAGGTCGTCCAACCCCATCGCGGCGACAGCGGACAGCACGTGCTCCACAGTATAAATTGCCGCGTCGCCGCGACCGAGCTGCGTGCGCCTCTCCGTTGCAGTGACTTCACTCACAAGAGCAGGGATCTCAGGCGCGCCCGGAAGGTCAACGCGCCGGAATACGATTCCCGTTCCCTCCGCCGCCGGTCGAAAAGTCAGCTCGCAAGCGAGACCCAGGTGCAGTCCGATTCCCGTAACTGTAGCCGGTTCGGCGATCGAGCAACGCTTCAACCTGATCCCTTCTCGTCCACTAGCCGCATAAGCCGGCGCATCATGCCAGACAGCTTGAACAGTGCAGCCGAGGCGCGGAGTGATTCCGCGTGCGGGCGCGCCGGATATCCGGACCAGGACTCGCCGGCCGGAACACTGCCAAACACACCAGCCTGCGCCCCCACGCGTGCGCCGTCACCGATCGTAACGTGGCCTGCGATCCCGGCCTGGCCCGCGATGATCGCCCCGTCGCCAACCCGCGTCGAGCCAGCGATCCCAACCTGCGCCATGATCAGACAAGCGCGCCCGATGCGCACGTTGTGTGCGATGTGTACCAGGTTGTCAATCTTGGTTCCCGCGCCGATTACCGTGTCATCAATGCTGCCGCGGTCGATCGTGCTGTTGGCGCCGATTTCGACGTCGTCACCAATCACGCAGCGACCGATGTGCGGAATCTTCTCGTGCGTACCACGACGGAATACGTAGCCGAACCCGTCGCTCCCGATCCGGACACCAGAGTGAATGACGCAGCGCGCCCCCACGTGGGTTCCGCTGTACAGCGTTACGTGCGGAGACAGCCTTGTCCCTTCGCCCACTGTGACGTTGTCGCCGATCACCACATAGTCCTCGATCCGCACGCGCTCGCCCAACACGACGCCGCGTCCGATCCGTGCGGTCGGGGCGACCCATGGCGCGGGTACTTCGCACGCGTACAGATGCGGCAACAACGCAAGCACCGCGTCATGCGGCCTGGGAACGACCACCCTGGCCGCGGCTCCGGACTCCAACTCAGACAGCCCGTCCGCAACCAGTACGACTCCCGCGCCTGATCGTGCCAGCGAGTTCGCGTACTTTGCGGATGCCACAAAGCTCACATGCCGTGGCCCCGCTCGATCGAGC
>JBPCNJ010000232.1:0-6207 GCA_051001375.1 Gemmatimonadaceae bacterium | reverse complement strand
ACTGCCGGCCGAATTTCTGAGCGAAGTGCACTTCGGCTTCCCGGGTCAGCCCGGCGGAGGCGGCAGCGATTATGCGTCATTCCTGTGTCACGGCGCGCCGGGATTCAATCTGGGCTCGCTCGACTGGGAGTACTCCGCGTACACCTGGCACACCAATCGCGATACGTTCGACAAAATTGTTTTCGACGATCTAAAGCGTAACGCAACGATGACGGCGATGCTGGCGTATCTGGCGTCCGAGGACCCCGTGAAAATGTCACGCGAGCAGCGCATCAACATCCAGGCGGGACGGAGCGCGACACCTGCCGTGTGGCCGACGTGCGGCGTGGTTCCGCGCAGCTGGGGCGCGTGGACGCGGTGACGCGTGGAATGACTTGGCGGTCTACGCTGCCTGCTGCAGCGGCGCTGGTCCTGGGTCTCGGCACGCTGTTCGGTATCTGGCTGCTAGCGCAACCGCTCGAGTTCCTTGTAATCGCCATCTCCATCGCGGAAGGTCTTGCGCCACCAGTGGAGTGGCTCTCGCGCTGGATGAAGCGGTGGATGGCAATCCTGCTGGTTTTCGTTGTCCTGATTGTCGCGATAGGTGGGATCGGCTGGATCGTGGTCCCGGCACTGTTCAGCCAGGGGCAGGAGTTCGTGAATCGCGCGCCGGAGCTGATCAGCAAGGTCTCGGCGCTGGTGACGCGGTGGGACCGAGCGTCCGGTGGCCAGGTTGCCAGTCTACTCTCGGGCTGGTTTCAGAGCCTCGCCCGTTACCTGGTACGGCTGCCCTTAGCAGTGTTCTCCGCGCTGCTGAATTTGCTGCTCATCGGATTTCTTTCACTGTACTGGCTCATCGGGGCGCCGGCACTGCAGCAGTTTGTCCTAACGCTGCTTCCCGCGCAGCGGCAAGACAAGGCAGCCGAGGTGCTGAGCGCGACGGGTCAGGCGATGGGTGGCTACGTGCGTGGCGCGGCGATCAACGCGGTCATCATGGGCGCGCTGGCGTGGCTGGGGCTGTGGCTGATCGGCGTCAACTACGCAATTGTGCTCGGTGTGCTCACGATGCTGGGCGAGCCAATCCCGACCATCGGGCCTATCATCGTTGCCGTGCCCATTGTGTTGGTCGCGTTGCTGCAGTCGCCGACCAAGGCGCTGTACGCGCTGATTCTGTATACAGTGCTGGAACAGGTGGAGGGACAGATCCTGACGCCGAACATCATGGGTCGGCAGACCGACATCCCGCAGACTCTTGTAATCTTCGCTGTGGTCGCGGGCGGTGCGTTGGGCGGACTGCTCGGCGTGCTCACGTCGATCCCGCTCGCCGCGGCGGTTCATGTGCTGGTGCTGCAGGTTGTTGTACCGGTGGTGCGGCGGTGGACGGGAGCCGAGGCGCGTGACGACACACAGGGGCATACCGGTGCAGCTTAGTCTCAGAGCGTAAGCAGCCGCGAATCGAAAGTGTTCCAGAACATCGTATTACCGCTCGCCGAGTGTGCCAGCCCGAGCGCGACCGCGAACGCTTTTGCACTGTACGTGTAATCGAGCCGGATGCCGGTGGCTTCCTCCAGCCTGTTTGAAGCCTCGATCGCGGCCCGGACGGGCCGGCCATATGCACCGCCGTACGCGTTGCGCGCAACACCAAGCAGATGCCCGCGAACGCGCGGAATTGTCTCGCCCGTGGTGCTCTCAATGAGATGCGCCGTGCGGGAGATCAAGCGGCGCACGCGGGTTCGATTGGCGATGATGGCGGGCGTTACCTGCACTCCAATCACAGCCGTCTCCAGCCCCGCGATCGCGAAGCCCAGGGCGATACCCGCAACCGTACCTCCGCTCCCGAGCGGAAGAACGACGCGTTCGGGGCGCGGTAACAGTCCCGCGCGCACCTGTTCGGCCAGCTCGAGCCCCGCGTTTACCTGGGCGAGCACACCCAGCGGAGAGGAACCGCCGAGCGGGACATAGTGCATGCGCTGCTTGGCGCGGGCCCAGTAGCTGCGAACGATCGTCCCCACGGTAGTGCGATGCACGCGCGCGATGACGCATTCCTCGTTTATCAGATCGGCCGTGCGGAGCGAGGTTTCGTTCATCTCGTGCTTCCACCTGAGCGCGATCGTGCGCGCGCCAAGTCGGCGGGCGTGCATCGCGGTCGCGAGCACATGCGTGGACCCCTCGCCCCCGATGGTGAGCACCGTGTCACCGCGACGCACGCTGGCCAGCAGAAACTCCAGCATGCGTGCCTTGTTGCCGGCGCTGACGGGAGCGTTGAGATCGTCGCGCTTGATCCACAGGTCAGCGCCCTCCACACACGTTTGCATCACCGGTGACGGGAGGTCACACAGCTGCACGCGCGGAATCACGGTCAGTCCCGGAAAGCGCCGGTACAGTGGAAAGTCCTCGTCATTCAAGCGCGTTCACCCGCGTTCACCCAAACGGCTCGCCGGGGGTAGCATGCTCGGCGGCCGGCAAAGCCGTGGTATTGCCCAGCACATCCTCCACGTACAGCATCTTCACCAGCACCATCGTGAGCACCAGGAGCGGTACGGCGACGAACAATCCCATCAGGCCGAAAGCGATCGCCATCGCTGCCTGAGTGAGGATGGTGAGTACCGGCGGAATGTCCACGCCCTCCTTCATGAGGAGAGGAATGAGCAGGTGATTTTCCAGGAACTGGATGCCGACGTACGCCAGACCAACGGCCGCGGCCTTCTGCGGAGAATCGACAAAGGCCATGGCCACGGACGGTACGGCGCTCAGGATCGGGCCGACCGTGGGGACGAACTCGAGCAGACCGGCCAGGATGTCGAGCGGCAGCGCCGCCTTGACGTGCAATACGAGAAGGACGCCCGTGGTCACGACGCCGATCGCGAGCATGGCGATGAGCTGAGTGGTGAGCCAGCGCCTGAGCGACGAACTTGCCGCCGTGAGCACCTACTCCCACCGAGATCGGGCTCGTCTCGGAACCAGCGCCAGGATCCCGCGCCGATACACGGCGGGCGAGGCGCCGATATAAATCGATAGGAACAGGACGAGCACTACCCCGCTTACCGCGGCAATTGTGGAGTGGATTACCGGAAGAACATACCGTGAAGCGCCGCTCATCTGACCTAGAACGCGCTGCTTGATAGCCTTGAGATGTGACAGCGAATCCGGATGCGCACCTGCAACAGTCGCTATAGTGTCTACAAGTTGGCCGATTGTTGGCGCCATGTCTGTGGAATCCGCCCCATTCGACAGCACACTTCCGACCAAACCGCCCTGTTGTTGGGCGATCCAGTGGTCCAGCCTTGTGAACGCGTCTGGAAGTCGTTCTCTCAGGTCCCGATACTGGCTACGAACTGTGGGACCGGTCCACGCTCCGAAACCGGCCAGAACTGCCACCGTTCCGACAACGATGAGGGCGGCGCCGAGTGCGCGCGGCACCCGCCATCGCTGCAGCTGATCCGCACCTGAGGCGAACGCCAATCCCAGCAGCATGCCGAGGAAAGCCACAAAGATGAGCGTATGCGCCGCATACACGAACCTGCATGCGGCGTACACGGCGAGGACGACGACCGTCCCACGGGCAATATCTCGTGTTCGCCATCCTGGGCGGCGCAAGGAGCCGTCCGAGGAACTGTTCAGGGTCATGATAGATTGAGATATGGCAGATCCGTACCAGCCCATTTACCTGGACACCGCCGAGCGCGCCGCGCTCTTTCTGGACTCGATCAGCGAGGTCCGGGATCTCGCCCTCGACACAGAGGGGGCGAGCTTTCATCGTTATGTCGATCGCATCTACCTGCTGCAGCTTTCCACGCAGGATCATAGCGCCATCATCGATCCTCTGCACGCCGGCCCGATCCCCGCACTTGGCAAGCTACTGGAAGACAGGGACGTGGAGATCGTCTTTCACGACGCGGATTACGATCTCCGGCTCCTGAGGCAGGACTACGGCTGGCACGTCACGCACATCTTCGATACCCGAATTGCGGCGCAGCTACTCGGGATGACGTCGTTCGGCCTTGCGGCCCTGCTGGAGAAGTTCTACGGCGTGAAGCTGGATAAGGTACATCAGCGCGCCGACTGGTCCATGCGGCCGCTTACGCCGAGCATGCTGGATTATGCGGCTCAGGACACGCGCTACCTGTTGGACCTGCGCGATGAGCTACGGATGGGGTTGGAGCAGCTGGGGCGGATGGAGTGGGCGGCAGAGGAGTTCGAGCGGTTGGAGCAGGTCCAATTCGCGCCTGATGATTCCGCGACGGGCTTCATGAAGGTGAAGGGCGCTCGCGATCTCAAGCGGCGCGAACTGGCAGTGCTGCGCGAAGTTGCCGCATGGCGCGACGCGCGTGCGGCGGAGCTGGATCGGTCCACGTTTCGCGTGATGGGGAACGAGGCGCTACTCGAGATCGCCCGGCAGCAGCCCACGACCAGGGCAGCGCTTGGCGCCATTAAGGGCGTGCCACGCGGCGTGCTGGAGCGCAACGGGTCCGACATCGTCGAAGGGATAGAGCGCGCGCTTGCCGTTCCGGAGGCCGATCTGCCCCGCTTTCCACGTCCGGTCCGATGGGAACGCGACCCTGACTTCGACGCCAACGTGGCCAAGCTCAAAGCTGTGCGTGACTCGGTCGCTGCCAGTCTCAAGCTGGACCCGGGCGTGCTCTGCTCGCGTGACCGGATGGAGGCAGTGGCACGCCGCAAGCCGACCACGGTCGCGGAGGTCGCGGAGCTCCCGGAGCTGCGTCGCTGGCAGGCGTCGGTTCTGGGCCCGGACTTCGTAAGGGCGTTGGCGACGCCTTAGGGCCGCGCCCCCGCCCGGCCCTCGTCCCGATGTCGGGGTATCGGGATGTCGTGGTCGCGGGACGTGCCGTTCAAACCATTTCCCGCCGTGGTCCGTCTTACCCTCCGAGACCATGCAGAATGCAATCGCGATTCCATCGGGGACAATGGCTGCTATAGATGGTGAGCGGGACGTAGCGCTCGCCGTTGGCGGCGACAGGCGCGCATTCGAGCGACTGTATCGGGACAACGTGAACCGAGTGTACGCCATCTGCATGCGGATGTGTGGCGATGTGGCCACTGCTGAAGAGCTGACCCAGGATGCATTCGTACGCACGTGGGAGCGGTTACCGCAGTTCCGCGGGGAGTCGGCCTTCTCCACCTGGTTGCATCGTCTCACGGTGAATGTTGTGCTCGAAGCGCGGCGCAGCGACCGGCGCCGTCGATCCAGGATTGAGGATGAAGATCAGCTCGACGCACCGCCAATCGCTCCGCGCTCCAGTGATGCTGAGCGAATGGATTTGACGGCGGCAATCGCGACCCTTCCGCCTGGTGCACGGGCAGTGTTCGCACTACACGATGTTGAAGGATTCAAGCATGAGGAGATCGCGCAGATGCTCAACATCACTTCTGGCGGCAGCAAGGCACAATTGCACCGGGCTCGACGGCTTCTCAGGGAGGTACTCGCATGATTGACGATGCAGATCGCACGGGCGATCGCTTGATGAATGACGAGGCGGTGGAGGATGCCGTGTTGGGATATCTGAACGAAAATCCGCATCTGATTCAGGGTATCGCGCCGACGCGTGACCTGTGGTCCGGGATAGAGAGCAGAATCACGGCACGCGTGCTTCCGCTCGGTGAGACGGCAGCGTCCAGGGCGCGGATGCATCACGTGGAGCACGCCAAGCGTGGGAAGCCGCGCTGGACGTCGTGGGTACCAATGGCCGCTGCTGCAGCCGTACTCATCTCTGCATCGGCCAGCGTGACGTACGTGCTGACCAAGCACGGCGACGCGGCGAGGTCATCGTCGAATGTTGCGGCGGCAACTGCCATCAAGCCGGCGCAGGCTACCAGCACGATCGTGCAGCCGCTGCAGGAATCACACAACGAAGTGGCTGCATCAGACGCGGTAAACGATACTGCTGGAGTTCGCCGCCGCGCTGCATCCAATCTCGCACAACGCCAATCACCGGTGCGCAATGACGCTCCGGCATCAGCACGATTGGCGTCGCATAGCGACGATGAAGCGGATACAAGAGCGGTTTACGATGAGGAGATCAGGACGCTGCGATCCGCGGTCGAGGCGAGGCGATCGCAGCTCGACCCGGCAACGGTCAAAACGATAGAGCAGAATCTCAACGTAATTGACGATGCGATTGCGCAGTCACGCGCGGCGCTTGCGAAAGATCCAAAGAGCCAGTTCCTCAGTGGTCAGCTGGACCGATCACTTGCGAAAAAGACAGACCT
>JBPCNJ010000231.1:0-14022 GCA_051001375.1 Gemmatimonadaceae bacterium | reverse complement strand
CGGATACAGTGTCGAGCTGCTCGATCTGATCGCTCGCTGGGTTCATGTGATTGCGGACATCATGTGGATCGGCAACTCCCTGCTCTTTAACTGGCTGGATCGAAATCTCCGCCCGGAGGCGGGTGAGACACCAGCAGCGAAGGACGATCCCAAGCTCGGCCAGATCTGGCTGCTGCACAGCGGTGCATTCTACTTCGTCGAGAAGTCGCTCTTGGCCGGCCAGCCGCTTCCGCGCCCGCTGCACTGGTTCAAGTGGCAGGCGTACACCACCTGGCTGAGCGGCATGGCCCTTCTATTCGTGGTGTACTACCTCGGCGATCGCGCGGTGCTCGCCGACACAACGGTCGCGGCGCTGAGTCATCGCCAGGCGGTTGCTGTAGGCCTGGGCGCCATCGCGGGTGGTTGGGCGCTGTACGAATCGATGCAGCGATTCGTCGCGCCGCGCGCACCGCGCCTTGCGCTCGCGGTGTGGATCATCGGACTGACAGCAATCGCCATCGCACTCACGCATCTCCTCAGCGGCCGCGCAGCATTTCTCCACGTCGGCGCGATGCTCGGCACGATCATGGCCGCGAACGTCTTCTGGACAATCGTGCCATCACAGCGCGAGCTGGTTGCATCGGTAGCGGAAGGACGCGGCGCGAGCGCTGCCGTCTCGGCCCGCGCCAAGCGCGTATCAGTCCACAACAACTACTTCACATTCCCCGTGATCGTGTTGATGTTGAGCAACCACTTTTCAGCCGTATACAGCCACCGCCTCAACTGGCTGCTCTTGCTAGTTCTGATCGCCGCTGGCGCGGCTGTCCGGCACGTCCTCAACATCCGATTCACGCTGCCGTCCTGGAAACCAGCTTTGGCAGCGACGATCGCGGCGAGTGTGCTCGCGCTGTTCGCGGTACTGCGCGTGGGATCGGCGTCTGCATCAACCAATGCTGTTGTCGCCATCTCATCCGCACCTGTGAGCTTCGCCGAGGCGCGGCACGTCATCGATCACCGGTGCGGTGCATGTCACTCAGCCCAGCCGAGCGATCTCAGTTTCGGTGGTGCGCCGGCGGGCGTGATGTTTGACACTCCGGAGCAGATTGCCGCGCACGTTGCGCGCATTCGCGAGCGTGCGGTGATTACGCGCACGATGCCGTTGGGAAACAAGACCAACATGACCAATGCCGAGCGGGAGTTGCTTGGGCGGTGGATCGCGCAAGGGGCGGTTGGGGTGGATAAGTAAAAGGCGCGACGCACCCGATAATCCAACTCCCGCCTCCGTGAGCTGTACACGGCAGTGGCCGAGGACGGATTTTATAGTAGGACATTCCCCTTACCTCGGTAAGGCTCGACAATGCGCCGCCTTTGGTGATGGTTATGTCGATGCATTGCGAGGGATGGATCCAGGCGTACCTAACTCTGCCGATTACGTAATGTATTGGTGGAGTAGATCCGGCAGCGCAGTCGCACATAGCGGTGTTATAAGCGCTGGCTTAATCACGACAAACTCGATCACACAATGCCGGAATCGGTCTGTAATTACTTCGGCGTTAGCGAAAGGCGTGGACGTGATGTGGGCGACACCAGATCATTCTTGGGTCGAAGGCTCAGACAGTGCAGCAGTCCGCGTTGCAATGACCGTCCTCAGCGGTGACGTACGGCGCGCGCGACTGGTCGGCAGGTGGCACGACGGATCGCGACGCACATCGTGCCCACCTGCTACAGAACTATGGGAGCCGTCGCTGATGCCTCCATCCCGGACGGCGTGACCGTGCTGATCGGGCGCTGTCACGGCTGCTCAAAGAGGACTGGCTGGAGTGTCACACGCCTGGCGACGTACTGGCGAGATTGGACTGACTGTCGCGATATTTGCGGCCATGCCTGAACTTCCAGACATCATCGTCTACCTGGATGCGCTCAAACCGCGCATTCTGCATCAGCGCCTCCAACAGCTGCGCGTGCTCAACCCGTTCGTGCTCAGGACCGTTGACCCACCCGTCAGCGCTGTGAGCGATCGCGAGGTGATCGCGCTTCGTCGCGTCGGGAAGCGAATCGTTCTCGAGTTCACTGACGATATTTTCATCGTCATACACCTGATGATCGCGGGCCGGCTGCGATGGCTGCCGTCGGATAAAGCCCCACCCAAGAAGCTCTCACTCGCGACCTTCCAATTCTCAACGGGCACGCTGGTCCTGACGGAGGCCGGTAGCACGCGCCGAGCATCTCTCTCGCTCGTTCGCGGAGAGGAAGCGCTTGGTGCCATGGATCGCGGTGGCATCGACGTATTCTCTGTAGACCCCGCGGCGTTCATCGGCCGTCTGCGAAGCGAGAACCACACGCTCAAGCGCGCACTCACCGATCCACGCCTTTTCGACGGGATCGGCAACGCTTACTCCGATGAGATCCTGCATCGCGCACGCCTATCACCGGTTATGCTGACACGGCGGCTGACGGACGATGACGCGAGGCGGCTGTATGACGCCTCGCGCCAGGTGCTCCAGGAGTGGATTGACAGACTTCGCACAGAAGCTGGAGACGAATTCCCGGAGCATGTCACCGCCTTCCGGTCCGAGATGGTGGTCCACGGTAAATACCGACAACCATGCTCAGTATGTGCCGCCCCGGTGCAACGCATCCGGTATGCAACCAATGAAACTGACTACTGCGCCCGGTGTCAGACCGGCGGGAAGCTCCTGGCCGATCGGGCACTATCGCGGCTACTCAAACAGGACTGGCCCAAGTCTATCGACGATCTCTAATGCGGGATTTTGCGTCAGGGAACTGCAAGAAGTTGCAAGAACTGGCGAGGCGGCACGATCGTGATCGTTCCATACATGCCGAGCCCGAGTAAATGGCGCTCAACTCCCCCGGTACGTCGAATATCCAAACGGACTGAGCAACAACGGAACGTGGTAGTGATCGGAACCGGCGCCAACCCGGAAGTCGACAACGATCACGTTATAGAATGACTCTGTCCCCGTGCTCGCGAAATATTCCCCTACGTGGAACGTGAGCCGATGATCACCTGGGCCGAGCTGCATACCACTCGTGAGAATATCACGCACGCGCCCGTCCACATCCGTCGCTCCAGATCCGAGCGTGACACCATCGCGTTCCAGCACAACGCGGATTCCCTGTGCGGGGCGGCCAAGCGCGGTGTCCAGAACGTGTGTACTGAGCGTGCTCATTCTTTCTCCGGGTTGTCGACCAGCTTCTCCAATCTCAGATGCATGATCTTGCGTTGCTCCTCGGCCGCCACACGGAGCTCGGTCTCCGGCTCATTGAGCAGCCGTGCGCGTGCGAGTGACACCATCTCATCCGCCGTCTTCCCCGTGGCGCACACGATGTAGATATAACCGAAGCGCTGCTCATACTCGCGATTGGCCGCGGCGAGCTCATCTCGTACGTCGTCACGCGCTCGATCAATGCCCGCCTGTTCACCGACTGACCACGTGCTTCCGCGCTCACCCTGCGCCACCGCGCTCATCCGCTCGCCGATCCTCGGATGGTGCGAGAACGCTTCCAGCCAGTCACTCGGCGCCAGTGAAGCATACGCGCCGTCCGCTTCCGACAGAATGGCGCGGCGCGATTCGAATGGTCGCCGCGCCACCATTGCCGCAACCCATCGCGATGCACCGCAGCATTCAGTGAGCAGCTCGGTCGCGCGATCATCTGACATCGCACTCAACTCGGCGACGCTGACCGTCACGCGGTCCTCAGTTATCCACGCGACCAAGCAGCCGCAGCCGCGCGACGCCACCGTCGGGATAGATGTTCAATCGCACGTGCGTCACCGCACCGGCCAAGAGATCGTCCCAGCGATGCCGCGCGTGCGGCTCCAGCGGGCTCTCGGGCACGAGCACTTTCCACTGCTCCGTCGCAACATCGAAGGATGACCCGGCATCACAGTACTCCAACATGCACCTGCCCGGAGCGTTGCCCTTGAAATGGTCCGTGTCCAGCTCCACCCGGTCAATCACACCGCGACGCGCCAGGCGAACGATTGACCAATCATTACCAGGCCCGCGCCGACGCCTGGTTTCCCAACCATCGCCCATATGCGTGGAGCGCCCAGGTAGGATGAGGTTCTGGCGATGTCCGTAGTGCATGTCGCTGCACGACACGACAAAGCCGCCGTTCTCGGCCGCGGCAAGATCCACTTCGTGACCCGCGCTGAAGACGCGCTCGTCCGGCACAGGTTCGCCGTGTACACGCAGGCGCGCGACACCGCCGTCCGGAAAGATGTTGAGCCGAAGATGCGTAACACGCCTGCCATCACCATCGATCGCGAATGCGTTTGCGCTGTCTCCCAGGAGTGGTGAGCGGGCCAGCAGCGGCTCCCAATGAATCTCGCCACTCATCATCCTGTCGGCCGAAGGCGTCCCATCAACGGCACACGCGTCGATGCTCGCCTCTTCCGGATAGTTGCCCGTGAAGAAGCTTGTGTCGATCACGACACCGCGAACAACACCCGGAAGCCCAAGCCGGATGATCGCCCAATCGTGTCCAGGCACGCGGCGCCGACGCGTCTCCCACCCGTCCATCCACTTGCCGCGCTCGGTGTACGCACCCTCGCGCCACTCGGGCGGGCTCGCCTTGATCAGTGCTTCCCTGGGCGCAAAGAACTCGTCGTTGGCGGCGATCACCGCCGCGCCAAAACGCTCGGCTGCCAGATTGGGGAGGTCAGTAAACGGAGAGGTGGAAGCGTCCATGTGGTGAGAGAGAGAGTGGCAGTCATTGGCAATTGTAGCAGTGAAGTCTCCCGGCCTCAGTGAAGGCGATGATCATCGACGAAGACACGCTCGCCGCCAACATACGTTGCCAACACGGCGCCAAACAGCTCGCGTCCCGCGTACGGCGTCAACGGATGTCGGTGCCGGAGCGCGCCGGCATCGACAATGAAACTAGCTTCGGGATCCCACACCACGATATCAGCATCGTACCCGGCGGAGAGCGATCCTTTTCGATCATCAAGTCGCACGAGCCGGGCGGGCGCGGCACTCATCCACTCCGCAACGCGCTCGGGCCTTACACCGCGTGCACGCGCACCCGTCCACACCGCGGCAAGCGCGAGTTGCAGCGACGCGATTCCACCCCACGCGGCAAAGAAATCACCACCCGTCTGCTTCATCGCTGGCGGTGACGGTGAGTGGTCCGATGCAACAAGGTCGATTTCGCCGTCGATCAGTGCGCGCCATAGCGTGTCGCGCTCGGCCGCGTCACGAATGGGCGGGGCGCATTTGTACTCCGTCGCGCCGTCAGGAATCTCCTCGGCCGCGAAGGTGAGATAGTGCGGGCACGTCTCAACGGTAATCGGTAGGCCGCGCGCACGTGCCGCGCGCACAGGACCGAGCGACGTCGCTGAAGAGAGATGAACGATGTGTACGGGAGTTGGACACCACTCCATGAGACGAATGAGAAGAGCAATCGCCGCGTGCTCCGCCGCAACAGGGCGCGACGCGAGATAATCTCCGTACATGCGCGAGCTGCCGCTGCTATCAAGGAGATAAGCGGGATCTTCCGCGTGAACCATCAGCGTTAGCCCGAGCCGTGCCAGCACCGGGAACGCCTCGCGCAGATCATGCTCGTCGACGTTCATGAAATCATCCACGCAGGACGGCGACAAAAAGCACTTGAACGCGTGAATACCAGCGTCGCGAAGTCCCTCAAGCTCACCCGCGTTCCCCGGAACGACGCCACCGATGTACTCTACATTCACAAGTGTCTTGCCACGGGCAGCGGCCCGCTTCGCTTCCAGCGCACTCACGGTCGTGGTAGACGGAATGGAATTGAGCGGCATGTCCAGAATAGTTGTGATCCCGCCCGCTGCTGCCGCGCGTGTCGCGGACTCGAATCCCTCCCACTCAGTGCGCCCCGGTTCGTTCACATGCACATGCGTGTCAACGAGTCCCGGCATCACGATGTACTCACCCGCGTCAAACAATGATCCACCAGACGACACATTATCCCATGCACTCACACGAGCGATGCGCCCCGCTTCAATGTGTATCGATGCCGGGCGCATACCCTCCGGCGTGACGACGCGCTGACCGCGGATGATGACATCCATCAGGCAATGATGATCAATATTGCGAGACGGGCTGCCTCAACCAGTCTCGGCCCAGAAACGGCGCAGCAGATTCACCGACACGCGACGACGATAATCACCAGTCGATCTGATGTCGTCGATTGGCGCTATCTCCCGCTCGAGAATGACCGACGCCTCATCGATGTTCGCGCCTGCCGCCAGAGCGCGCTCGGTTTCTCGCGCGCGCACAACCGTTGGCGCAACACTGCCAAACGCGATGCGCGGTGTTGGCGCCCGCACCGCGGCGACCACGACTTTCGAGATAGCCTGTGCCGCCCGCGTTCCCACCTTCCGGAACCACTGCCTCCCTTCCACCGGCGGAATTTCAATTGCGACTATCAACTCGTCGGAACGCATTACCGTCGCGCGATATCCAACGTAGAACTCGCCAAACGGGACGCGCCGCTCACCAGCCGCGCTACGCAGTACGACGACAGCATCCGCGGCGGCGAGCACCGGAAGCGAATCGCCGGCCGGTGATGCATTTGCAACATTCCCACCCAACGTGCCACGATTCTGAATCTGCACTCCACCGACCTGTCGCGCAGCTTCTATCAGCATCGGCAGTCGCTCCGCGACAACAGTTGAACGGATCAGCGACGTGTAACTGACGAGTGCCCCGATTACGAGTGTATCACCGTTGAGCGAAATGTCGCGCAGCTCGTCCAGCGCCCAGATATCCAGAAAGCGTCGCGGGACGAGCGTGCCGAAATTGAGCGCCACATACACGTCTGTCGCGCCAGCCACCGGTGTGCGCGGATCGTCGCGCAAAACGTTGAGAGCGTCATCCAGCGACGACGCGCGCCGAAGGTCGAGTTCCGAGATTGCGGTTCTCACTCGATCACCAGGGTGCCGGACGCGTCCGGCTCAGGCATTCCGCGCCACTTCATAACGGCACGATAGACGGCCGAATAGCCGGTGCAGCGACACAAATTTCCGGCCAACGCCACCTTGACTTCGTCCAGCGTCGGCGCGGGACCAAGTGACAGTGCTGCCAGGATCATACCTGGCGTGCAGATGCCGCACTGTGCACCGACTTCGTTCATGAAGTGGTGCTGCAGTGGGTGATCGTTACCGAGACCTTCGATCGTCACGACTTCCGCGTTCTCGACCTGTACCACTGGAATGATGCAGGAGCAGACCGGCTCACCGTTCACCAGAACCGTACACGCGCCGCATTCACCCTCGCCACACCCTTCCTTGGTGCCGGTGAGTCCACACTCCTCGCGCAGCACATCGAGCAGCCGCGCCATCGGGTTTGACTCGACCTGCGTATCCGCGCCGTTGAGAACGAAGTTCATGCGAAGCTCATGCGACGAGCATGGAGTCGGCGGTGTCGATCGCGGGGCAGCTTGCTATCAGCTCTGGAGTCGCGGGAATTTCGCGCACGTCCAGCCCCATGTAACGCAGCGCGTTGACCACGGCTGGCGCGGGTCCGTCGATGGGTAGCTCGCCCAGTCCCTTCGCTCCGAACGGACCACCGGGATACGGATTTTCCATCATCACAACATCGATCTCCGGTGTGTCCAGCGTCGTCGGAATGGTGTAATTCGTGAGCTGCCCGTTTGCCATCGCTCCCTTGCGCATGACCACGCGCTCGAGCAGCGCGTATCCCAGTCCCTGCACCGTTCCTCCCTCGATCTGTCCACGCGCGAGCGCGGGATGGATCGGACGCCCAAATTCCTGTACAGCCGTGAGCTTGAGCGGGCGCACCTCGTACGTGTCCGGATCCAGCTCCAGCTCCGCAACGTCGCAACCCCAACCGTAAGTGGCGTAAGCGTCGCCGCTGTATGCTGCGTCGTCCCACTTGATCCAGTCGGGTGGCTCGTACGTCTGCTCCACGGTGAAGGCGCCGTTGCGTGCGTAGTACTCCGCCGGCGTGAGACCACCCAGGCGCTCTTTCATCTCCTGCGCGCAATTCTCCAGAATCTTGCCTACGACCATGCACGTACGCGATGCGACAGTCGGGCCGCTATCAGCGACGCGCGCGGTGTCGGGTTGCGCGACTTCGATGTCCTCATACGGAATGCCTAGCGCATCGGTAACTATCTGCGCGTGCATCGTGCGCGTTCCCTGTCCTATCTCCGTGCTCCCTGTGGCGATGCGCACACCGGTCGGCGTCAGCTCCAGTCTCGCCTTGGACTGGAGATGCAGCTCGCCGGCGCCGGTGAAGCCCGCGCCATGATAGAAGAGCGACAGCCCTATCGCGCGATTCGTCCCCTTGTATTCCGCGCGCTTGCGAGCAAAGTCGGTGCGCCTCACTGCCTCGTCCAACACCATCAGCGCACTGCAATCCTGGCGCAGCGTCTGCCCTGTCGCGGTGATGTCACCCGGACGCAGCGCGTTCATCCGGCGCAGCTCCACCGGGTCCATCCCAAGCGCCTCGGCTACGCGATCCATGTGCACCTCGACGGCGAACTCTGTCTGAGGAGCACCGAATCCGCGAAACGCGCCATTGGGCGGCGTGTTCGTGAACACGGCTCGGCCACGAATATTGATATTGTCGCAGCGGTACGGTCCGGCCGCATGGATGGCTCCGCGCGACAGCACTGTTGGGCTCAACGTCACGTACGCGCCACCGTCGAGGAGCACGTCGATGTCCATCGCGACGAGTCTGCCGTCATGTGTAACGCCGGTGCGATGCCGAACGATAGAGGGATGACGCTTCGTCGTGGCGACCATGTCCTCCTCGCGGTCGTAGATGATCTTGACCGGCCGCCCGGACTTGAGCGCGAGGAGCGCTGCATGGCCCGCGATCATGGACGGATATTCTTCCTTACCGCCGAAGCCGCCGCCCGTCTCAGTCTGAATCACGCGCACGGGAGGATACTCACCAAAGAGGCATCTGAGCGCCTTGATCACGTAGAACGGACACTGCATTGAACCATGCAGCGCAACACCACCATCTCCATCCGGCACCGCGATCACGCCGTTGGGCTCGATGTAAACGTGCTCCTGATGACCAGTGCGGTATGTACCCTCAACCACGAGATCCGCGCCCGCGAGCGCTGCATCGACGTCACCCTTGACGATATTGACCGCCTTGAAGACCTGCTCCGATGATTCCGGATCGAACAGCGGCTCCTCTTCGTCGTACAGAATTTCGACTCGTGCAGCGTTGAGCTTTTCCTCGTCCGCATGTGCGAGCAGCAGGATTGGCTCGGCCATGTGCCGCACTTCTTCCTCGACGAGAAACGGCTGATCTCGCTCCATCAGATCGACCGCGTTGCGTCCGCGGATGTCGCGGTAGTCCACAATGGTGAAGCCCGTGGTGTCGAACTCGAAACGAATGGAGCGCACGCGGCCACGCGCGATTCCCGAGCGGATGGTGCGCCCATGCAGCATGCCGGGAAAGACGATGTCGTCCGCGTACAGCGCCGATCCTGTGGCCTTTCCGATCCCGTCCTTGCGCGCGACGCTGTTGCCTACTGCTGACATTTCGATGTCCTACCTCAATGAATTTGATTCACGGAAGTCGGCGATTTACTAGAGCTTACCCAAGCTTACCGGGGCGTCGCAGTCCGTCCGTGAAGATGCGCCCTGCCACGCCACGAGGCAAGACCGGCAGGTGCAGCCAGAGGGAGCGAGAGCATAGCAATGGGGGCGCCGTCATCATGACCGGCGCCCCCATGACGCGACTGCTTTCACTGTTCTGCTTTCACATCGTGCGTCGGCACGCGTCATTCCACACCGATTACGGCAGGACTATGTCGCTCCCGGCGGTCGTCTTTCCGGAGGCAACTACCACACTGGACAGCAGCGCTGGGGAGTTGGTACCACCCGCGGGCGGCGTAGCTCTTACCGCGTAGCTGGCCGGCGTCAGGAACTGCACTGTGTACGCGCCAGCTGCGTCCGTCTTGGTGGTCGCTATAACGTCAGCGGAAACTGTGTCGCCGAGTGTCGATCCGGTCTTGAGAACTTCTACCGACACATTCGCGACGGCGGCACCGGTCGCGCTACCAGCGTGAACGGTACCCGTAATTCCGCCCGTGACGTCGCGTGCGACGCCGCGGATTACCGGCTTGAACAGAAGCCCGTTCTGGCCGATGGTCTTTCCGCGCAACACAAAGCTCTTGCCCAGATCGAAGTCGATCACCATCTGGGTCCCATTCGCCACGACCGAGATCGGCCGCTCGAGCTCGACCTTCACTCCGCTGCGTCCGGCACTCGGGAACTTGATGAGCCCGTTTGCCGCTGTCAGCACCTTGCCGTTCTTGAGTGTTACCGACGACTTGTCGGTGTCGAGGATGAGCCGGAAGCCTCTGTAGGTTCCAGTAGCCAGCGTCTTCTGGCCAAGATTGGTGGTCTTGCCGCCCTGCAAGTCCAGCAGATTGAAACTCTGGTTCGGCGTGGCGATGGTGACCCAGTCTTTCGATGCATCGCCATTGTGACTCGAATCATCGTCCTTCCCCTTCTCTGCTTCCGCGGAGTCTGACTCCGCGAGCTTTCCATCAATGCGAACCACGAAGATATCCGCTCGGGCGACCGAGTCGAATGGGAACGGCGAGTCAGTGATCGAAACGCCAAGCGAGGCGGATGCGCCAGAGGGCGCGGTGTTGTCGCCGCCGCAGGCGAGGGTAGTGGCAGCAGCGCTCATGATGACGGCGGCCGCTGCGGTGCGTAGGTTCTTTGGAGTGACAGGCATACGGTACAGTATCGGCACTGATACGGCTGTCGAAATTACCTCCTGATCTTCCGGCGGACCATCGGAACCAGTCGGACGAGGCCCGTGCCTAGGAGAGCCATCGAGCTGGGCTCCGGAACGGCGAATACATCTGACGCGAATCCGCCAGCATGCGACGTTACGCCGTCGGTGTCGCCTCTGCTCGGGCTGCCTCGCGCCTGACGATTGGCGCAACCTGCGTCCCGAAGAGCTCGATCGAGTGCATGATCCGGTCGTGTGGCATCGTGCCGACGCTCATCTGGGCGAGGAAGCGGTCATTGCCAAAGATCTCGTGCTCGAACAGGAGCTTGTCGATGACCTGCTGTGGACTGCCCACGGCCAGCGCGCCGCGCGGCGATCGCAGACTCTCGAATTGTTGCCGAGTCGTCGGGGGCCAGCCGCGCTCGCGTCCGATCCGGGTCATCACGTCGGCGTAGCCGGGAAAGAACTCGTCGGCCGCCTGTTGCGATGTATCAGCGACGTATGCGTGGGAGTTGATGCCCACGGCGAGGTGCGCGGGATCGTGTCCGGCGCGCTGCGCCGTGTCGCGGTACAGATCAACGAAAGGTGCGAAGCGCTCCGGCGCGCCGCCGATTATGGCAACTGCCAGAGGTAGGCCGAGTACACCGGCGCGCACTGCGGATTGCGGCGTACCGCCGACAGCGATCCAGATCGGGAGCTTGTCCTGCAGCGGGCGTGGATACACTCCGAGATCGTTGATCGGCGCTCGGTGCGTGCCCGACCAGGTCACGCGCTCACTGTCGCGCAGCTTCAGCAGCAGGTCGAGCTTTTCGGCGAACAGCTCGTTGTAGTCTTCCAGATCATAACCGAAGAGCGGGAAGGACTCGACGAACGACCCGCGCCCAGCCATGATCTCCGCCCGCCCGCCGGAAAGCAGATCCAGAGTGGCGAAATCCTGGAAGACACGGACCGGATCATCAGAGCTCAACACTGTGACAGCGCTGGTCAGCCGGATCCGCTTGGTGCGTTCGGCAGCGGCGGCCAGTACCACAGCGGGCGACGAAACGGCGAAATCGGGGCGGTGATGCTCGCCAACCCCGAACACATCCAGGCCCACCTGATCCGCGAGCTCGATCTCTTCAATCAGGTTCCGCAGGCGCTGCGCGGGACTCACGACGTGCCCAGTGCGCGGGTCCGGCGTTGTGTCCGCGAATGTGTAGACGCCAATCTGCATGCCGCGTTGCATCGGCATGGCAGTGGCCACGCCTTATCGGTTTACCGTTTGCATGCCGGCCTAAACTTGGTGGCGAGGACTACCTGATCGCGTCGGCCGCGGATCGCCTGCCCAACGAGCCGCTCATTGGTGAACGGGCCATACATGTCGGCCGTGTCCAGGAAATCAATGCCGAGGTCGAGCGCGCGGTGGATCGTAGCGATTGACTCGGCGTCGCTGCGGCCCGCGTAGAACTCGCTCATTCCCATGCACCCAAGTCCGAGAGCTGAAACTTGGAGTCCGGGGGTGCCAAGGCGTCGTTGCTGCATATCGTTGCTCACGTTGTGATAATCGGACCGTCACGACCGCACCGTCATACATGAGTAACGGATATACTACTTGCGGCCGCTGTGAGCCCGCCGGAGGGTGCAGACGCCGGGCCACCGGTGTGAGCCGGAACGAATCGTCTTCACTCTTGCGAGCCTCAGCCTAGCCGATCACACCGCTGTCGGGAGGTAGCCCGAAATTCAGTGTTACGGCAGAAGTGTTACGGCCGATCTGACGATTGCGGGTAGCCCGTGGTGGCGACGCTGGTCGAGATGGGTGCGGCAGTGATGGCTGCGTCAGGAGCGGACTGAGCCGTGGTGTCGCTGCCACAGGCAAGGGTGACTACCGCGGCGGTCAGGATAATCCCGGCCGCAGCCGTGCGCAGGAGCTTGGGAGAAAGAGTCACGGGACCGATGTTGGCCCGCGGGATCCGGGCAGTTGAGGGAAACGGTTTACGACGTCGGGGAAGCGCGCTCGCCGCAGCCGGCCAGGCCGTCCAGAGCCGCACGCGGTAAGAGGACGCCGGACGATTGAATTCGTCACACCCATGCTATCGAGGGGACTATTGCACCGGCGATTCGGGCTAGCTGATTATGGCGGCTCAACTTTGCTAGGCTGGCGCCAGAGCCTCCGGCAGGGCAAGGCCAGCGAGGCACCCGAATTGCCCGTGATGAAGCTCCGTGTGTGGCCCGTTATGTGGCCCGTTCAATGACCCATGTGAGAGGAGAGACATGGCTGATACAGCCTATGACGTCGCGGTAATTGGAGGCGGCCCAGCTGGGCTCACCTGTGCGCTATGGCTCTCGCGCTACCTGCACAAAGTCGTGGTGATAGACGCCGGGGATCCGCGCAACTGGGAGACGCGTGCCATCCACGGGTACCTGGGGCTTGAAGGAGTCGGTCCACCCGAACTGCGCAAGCGCGGGCGAGCGGAGTGCGAGAAGTTCGGCACCGCCTTTGTGAAGGCAACTGTCACGACCGTTGAGTGCGTCGATGAAGATCGGTTCCGCATGTCGCTCCAGGCCGGGGTGGGAGTTACCGCGGCGCGACTGGTGCTGGCAATCGGTGTTTGCGACGAGTGGCCGGACGCTCCCGGACTGGACAGGTGCTACGGCCACACCGCGCACGTTTGTCCCGACTGCGACGGCTACGAGGCTCTAAACAAGAAGACTGTCGTGATCGCGAGCGGACGCAAGGCGGTGGGAATGGCGCTCGCGCTCACCACGTGGACGCGGCAGATCGTGATCTGCACCAATGGTAGCCCTGCGGACATCACGCAGAAGCAGCTGGACAAGCTTGATGCACTGAACATCCCGATTCTGGAAGCGCGCATCACGTGCGTGAAGTCCATGGATGGTGAAGCGCGATCGGTGGAGTTGGAGGGCGGAATGCTACTCGACTGCAACCAGATCTTTTTCTCCAACGGGCAGGAGCCGTCCGACGATCTCGGCGCCCAACTCGGCTGCAAACGAGACGAGATCGGGCGCGTTATTACAGACGACCACTTTCACTCGTCGGTGAAGAACGTGTACGCGGCCGGCGACATCATCCACGGTCCTCAACTGGCCATCGCGGCTGCGGGGAGCGGCGCTGTCGCGGCGATCTCGATCCATCATTCGCTGCTTCCGGAAGGACGAAAGCTGGAGTAGGCAGGCTGTGGCGCTCAAGAAAGGCCGAGCAATGCGTAGTTGAAACCTCTGTGTTTTCGATATTGCGCAGCTACTACATTGCTTCTAGATTGGGGCCCGTGTCAGCTTTTCAGGCGTTCTGATGTGTGACGGCGGTCCG
>JBPCNJ010000230.1:0-4371 GCA_051001375.1 Gemmatimonadaceae bacterium | reverse complement strand
CCGGACAAGTTTCTATTTCAGGAGTTAGGTGGAATGCGCACGACCGGTAAGGTGAAGTGGTTCAACGATGCGAAGGGATTTGGCTTCATCACGCCCGACAATGGCCAGAAGGACTGCTTCGTCCACTACAGCGCGATCTCCGGCAACGGGTTCAAGTCGCTGCAGGAAGGCGAGGTTGTGGAGTTTGACATCGTACAAGGTCAGAAGGGTCCCGCTGCAGAGAACGTCACGCGTCCAGGCGCGTAAGGCTGTTCTGAGCTGTCCGTGAAAACAGAGCGTCTCGAAAGAGGCGCTCTGTTTGTTTGTGGCATGACGTACTACAGTTTCCTCGGGCGCCCACGCGGCGGATGATGCGCGACTTCCACGGCGTGGGCCAAGCTACTTGCCACTTCATGTCTGAGCGCCGGAATGTCAAGCGACAGCTTGAGCGCCGACGACACGGAATGTGCGCGGCCAGGCTCGTGCAGTAATTGTCGAGCTATCTCGATGGCGGGCGCTACTGGGATGCCCAGCGCCGACGAGAGATCACGAACGACCGCAACGCTCTCCACACCGCGTAGGGACAACCTTCGCGCTATCCCTTGGCGCGCCCTGGATACTCCATCTATCTTGTTGTGCGACAACAGGTTGTCCAGCCACTTGGGAGTAACACCAAGTGCGACAGCGGCAGTCGCAGTATTGTAGAGCGGCACAATTATCCTATCAGTTTAGGATAAAAACAATTAACATAAAACTTTAGGATAAGACAGATGAGACGCCTGATGATCGCTCTGACCGTCGCTGCCGCTGCTTATGGGTTACCGGTCTCCGCCCAGCGTTCAACGCACATTGCTCTGGGTGGCGGAGTCGCGGTCCCTGTTGGGAAGTTCGGCGATGGGTACGAGCTCGGGCCACAAGGTATTGTCTCCCTGATCACGGGAGCGCCCGAATCGCCTTTTGGGTTCCGATTGGACTATAGCTACAATGGCTTTCGCGGGAATGTGATCGGGGGCGATGTCCGCGCCGCGGGCACACACATCAACTCGCTCACCGCCAATCTCGTGTTCACAGGCCGAGCCGGAGCATTCAAACCATATGCGGTCGGCGGAGGCGGGTGGTACCCGTACCGCGAAGGCGGCCAAAGCCAGCGGACCAACGCTTTTGGACTGAACGGCGGTCTGGGCCTCGGGTTCCCGATTCCGTATACGCAAATCGGCGGGTTTATCGAGGGCCGGTATCACGCCGCATATGCTTCACAGCACCTGGACCGCCGCTTCGTGCCGATCAGTCTCGGACTAATGTTTTAGAAGCAAGTGTGCACCTGTCTGTGGCGGCCTGCATGCGTTTAGCGCTGGCGCATCAGGGCTGCTACGTTGTGCATCGATGAAACCTGTCCGCCTCCAGAATTAAATACATTGCGCTGTCTTGCATATCCTGTAGAGGAGCTCCTGTGCTTCGTCTCACCAAGTTGATTGCAGTTGCGGCGATCACCATCACCAGCGCCACGGCCGCTCGCGCGCAGGGAGCGAGCTCGCCCACCAGACCTTTTTCATTCGGTGTCTCGGGCGGCGCCGCAGTACCGACCGGAGATCTCTCAGACGTCGCTAGTGTCGGGTACAACGTCACCGGCTCACTAGGGCTATCAGTACCAACGCTACCGGTCGGTCTCCGAGTTGACGGAGCCTACAACAGCTTCGGTATCAAGAACGACCTGCTCACCGGTACCGGAGCGGGGAACGTCGATGGCAACGCACGTGTCCTCAGCTTAACCGGAAACCTGGTCCTGCCCATCCCACTGGTGCTGATTCGACCGTACCTCATCGGCGGTGCTGGAATCTACAATGTAAGGTTGTCCGCGACTGCCACCGATCAGAACGGTACCTCAAGCGGCAGCGCGTCGGAAAGCAAGTTCGGCTTCAACCTCGGCGCTGGCGTGACCATTCGCTCTCGGGCTTCGATACATTCATTGAAGCGCGATACCACCGCGTGACTGGACAAGACAGAACCACTGCATTTGTGCCAATCACAGTCGGCGTGATGTTCTAGCACGCGACCTTCTCAGCAAAATAGAGGGACGAGCTGCCGGCTCGTCCCTCTGTTTACATGCATGCCTAACTATAGCCGCGCGACCGCAGGCTACGCACGATCGCGCATTCCAAGCACCGACTGCGCTATGGCGAAACCGACGAACGTTGCCGCGATCGCAAGCACAACGCTAAGTGTCACGTACAGCACTGCGCGGCCATAGTCTCCTCTTTCAAGCAGTAGTGCGGTGTCGTAACTGAATGTCGAGAACGTTGTGTATCCACCGCAAAAACCCGTGGTCAGGAGCGCGCGAACTTCCGGCGTGAAGGTCGCCGATGTAAATGCGGCGCGCAGCAGGAAACCAAGCAAAAGGCTGCCGGTCACGTTTATCACGAGTGTGCTGGTGGGGAAGCCAACACTGACACGCTGCTGAATAGCCAGACCCAACGCGTACCTGCTCGCGCCACCGATCGCGCTACCGATCGCGACGTACCAGATCACAGGATTCATACTCTGACAACCATCGGGGCATAATCTAAACCAGTCGCAGCGTCCCGCCTGCCGCGCCGATCGCCGCGCGAGCGCTCCGGATCTGGTCATTCAGCGCAGTGGGGCCAGTGCCACCCTGAACGTCTCGACGAGCGGCGGATGCGTCGGGCGAAAGCCATCCCGGCACGTCGTGGTCGAAAGCCGGATGTGCCGCAGCGAAGCTCTTGAAGGGCAACATGTCAAGCTCGATCCCGGTCGTCTCGCTCTCACGGACCAGCGATCCGACAACTGCATGCGCATCGCGAAACGATATCCCTTTCTCGACCAGGTAGTCGGCGAGATCGGTCGCCATCATGCTGGAGGACAGCGCCGCGCGCATGCGATCGGTGTTGAACCTGAGCTCACCCAGCGTTCCGGCGACTGCTGGTAGAACGAGAAGCATCGTGTCCACCGCGTCGAACAGCGGGCGCTTGTCGTCCTGCAGATCCTTGTTGTAGCCGCTCGGTAGCCCCTTGATCGTGGCCAGCACAGAGGTGAGATCGCCCAGCATGCGGCCCGCTGAGCCGCGCGCGATTTCGAGTGCATCTGGGTTCCGCTTCTGCGGCATCATGCTGGAACCGGTGCTGAATGTGTCGCCGAACGCGACAAAGCCGAATTCACTGGTGCCGTACAGGATGAGATCCTCGCTCAGCCGGGATAGATGCACACCGAGCACTGTGACAGCGTACAGCAGATCGGCGACAAAGTCCCGGTCGCCGGTCGCGTCAATCGAGTTCTGCGACACGACCGCGAAGCCCAGCTCCCCGGCAATGTCGCCGCGTGCAACGGGGAAGGGGCAGCCGGCGATTGCACCGGAGCCGAGTGGCAGGGTCGAGGCGGCGGCACGCGCGTTGGCGATGCGCGCGCGGTCTCGCTCCAGCGGCCAGAAGTGACTCAGCATCCAGTGCGCGGCAGAGACCGGCTGCGCGCGCTGCATGTGCGTGTACGATGGCATCAGGGTCGTGCGTAGCCGCTCGGCGTGCGCAACCATGACCTGCTGCAAGTCACGGATTGCCGCGTCGAGTTTGGTGGCCGAATGCATAGACCACATGCGCGTTGCGGTTGCTACCTGATCGTTGCGCGATCGACCGGTGTGCAGCCTGGAGGCTACGTCCCCGGCCTCCGCGTGCAGCATCCGGTCGATCATGGTGTGGACATCCTCGTCCGACTCCGTTGGTTGAGCGCCGGTCGCCAACTTTTCCGCCACCGCGTCGAGGCCTTGGCGAATCTCGTCCCGCTCGTCCCGGGTGAGAACGCCGGCCGCGGCCAGCGCCGACGCCCACGCCTGCGACAGCCGAACATCGAACGGCCACAACCGGAAGTCGGTCCCAATTGAGCGATTTAGGGCGTCGAGCGCGTGCGCGGTGGGAGCGGCAAAGCGGCCGCCCCACAGCTTGTGCGTGGGAGTCGTCACGTACTGATCACGTACTGGTTATTACGCCGCCTGCTGATTGGCCAGCGCGGTCTGAGCCGCTGCAGCCGCTGCCCGCTCCTGATCACGCAGTGCGCGCACACGTGCAGACAGGCCGAAGAGCCTGATGAACCCGGCCGCGTCGCTCTGCTGGTATACATCGTCCTCGCCGAAAGTGACGAAGCGCTCGTCGTACAGCGCGTACGCGCTCTCGCGTCCCGCGACGGTGACGTTGCCCTTATACAGTCGGAGCGTGATGGCCCCGGTGACCGTGGCCTGGGTTGTATTGACGAATGCGTCGTATGCTTCGCTCTCCACGGTCCACCAGCGTCCCTCATAGACCAGATCGGCGTAGCGTGGCGCGATGGTATCCTTGGCCGCCAGCGTCCGGCGGTCGAGCGTGAGCTGCTCCAACTCGCTGTGCGCCG
>JBPCNJ010000229.1:0-13434 GCA_051001375.1 Gemmatimonadaceae bacterium | reverse complement strand
GCACGACGGCGGCGGCAACCGGGCGCAGACGGTTGCGGCGCTCGGACCGATAATCGACTCGATCCGCGCGCACGGAGACACCGTGGTGTCGCTGTCCGAGCTCGCTGGAATTTCCAGAGAGGACGCGATGCCCGGGCTGCCACCGCGGAGCGCTTTCGCGCGCGATGTCGAGCTCACCACGTTCTCAATCGTCAGCGCGTTCGAGTGGGTTGTCTACTGGCTGTTTCTCACCGCAGTCATTCTGGGAACGGCGCGCCTGGCGGTAATCATCATGCTGGCCACGTACCAACGGTTCCGTTCGCGCGGGCGAGGGGCTGAGTATACCGGTGCGGTGACGATCATCGTGCCCGCGTACAACGAGGAGCGCGTGATTGCGTCCACGGTGCGGAGCCTGCTGAATCAGGTGTACAGCGGGGAGTTGCAGATTCTGGTCGTGGACGACGGCTCACCCGACGAGACGTTTGGCGTACTGACGCGCGAGTTCGGTGGTGATCCACAGGTTACCAGTTACCGCAAAGAGAACGGGGGAAAGGCCAGTGCGCTGAACTACGGTATCGCCCGTGCGCGCAGTGATGTCATAGTGTGTCTCGACGCCGACACGCAGTTCACCCCAGACACCGTCGCACGTCTTGTCGCGCCGCTGTCCGATCTCAGAGTGGGCGCGGTTGCCGGCAACACCAAAGTTGGAAACCGACATAATCTCGTCACGCGGTGGCAGGCGCTGGAGTACGTCACTAGTCAGAACCTGGACCGGCGCGCTCTGGCAGTGCTGAATGCAATAACTGTCGTGCCCGGCGCGGTAGGTGCGTGGCGCAAGTCGTACGTTCAGGCCGTCGGCGGCTTCAGCGATGACACGCTAGCCGAAGATCAGGACCTGACATGGTCGCTCGGAGAGGAAGGTGTCCGGGTTGTGTACGCGGACGATGCAATCGCGTATACGGAGGCTCCGGACACGATCTCGACGCTCATTCGCCAGCGCTTTCGCTGGTCCTTTGGAACGCTGCAATGCGCGTGGAAGCACAAGCGCATATTCCTCCGGCCGCGGTACGGCGCGCTGGGCATGATCGCGATGCCGAACGTGTGGATATTCCAGCTATTCTATACGGCGATCTCCCCGATCGCTGACTTCATGTTCTTGTGGAGCCTCGCCTCGGTAGTGCTGGCCCGGTATCAGCACGGCGCAACGTACGCACTGGTAAATCTGGAACAGGTCATGTTCCTGTACGCCATTTTCCTCGCCGTCGACTGGTTCGCCGCCGTGATCGCGTTCATCATGGAACCGGGTGAAGAGCTCGCGCTGACCTGGCTCATACTTATTCAGCGATTCGTCTTCCGTCAGACCATGTACTGGGTCGTAATAAGGTCCATCGCGGCCGCGGCGCGCGGGCATGTGGTTGGATGGGGAAAGCTGGAGCGGAAGGGGATGGGTCTGCTGCCGACGGCAGTGCGCGACGATGGACCGAAGCTCGGCTCGCGCTGGGTTAGGATTTACCGGTACATCCGTGGTTCCCGGTCAGGATCAGAAGATCCACGTAAGCCGGATAGAAAGGCAGCGTGAGGCGTGGGTCGGGATTGCGCAGCTCCAGGGTTTTTGTCAGAGGTGGAATCTGCTCCGCGCCGTACGATAGGCGGAAGTTGATTCCACAGTGCGCCGCGTCGAGTGCGAAGATCCGTCCGTCGCCCCGCGCGAGAGTGAACCCGTCCAGGGGCCGTAGCCGCGCGATAGGCGTTCCGAAGCCGAGTGAATCCGCGGTGCGAAAAGCGGGCGCGTCGAGCACAATGCGCCGGACCGTATCGCCGGCTATCTCCGCCTCGCCAGGCGCAAAGCCCAAGTCGACCGTGAGCACGCGTACCGGTGCTCCCGTACGCCCAATCCGTGTCGTGTCACTGACAACCGTACAGTCCCTCCCGATATCGGATACCGAGCGCCCTATCCTGAGCGCGCCGATTCCGTCGCCGGTCACCACGCTTGCGTTCGTGACGCCGCAATTCGGACCGGTTCGCATGGCGACCATCGGCACGTTGACGACGCTGCTGCGATCGCGTCCGCTCGACGGCGACCGGTCGCATGCGGCGAGTAGTAGCAAAGCCAGCGGGAGCGCAGCCAGCGGAGGCGCCATGCTGAACGGTACCTCGGATGGCAGTTGCCGCCCGTGCGGCGTGCTAGCCGGCTCGCGCATCGAGGAAGGCGTCGCGGATGATTGCCGCGGTCTGCGCGATCACGTCGTCGCCATGTGCGGTGGAAACGAATGCAGCCTCGAATTGGGAAGGGGCCATGTACACGCCGCGTCCGCGGAGTGCGTGAAATACTCGCGCATACATCGCGACGTCGGCCGTCGCCGCTGCCGCGAAATCGGTGACCGGCTCTCCCGCGAAAAAGAAGCCCCACATCGACCCAATCGCGTTAGCTTGAATCGGCACACCAGCGTCGCTCGCGGCGGCAATTACTGCCGCCACCAGTGCGTCGGTCTTAGCTCCGAGAGCCTCGTACACGCCGGGCCCGGCCAGTTCGTCTAGCGTTGCGATTCCGGCGGCCATCGCCAACGGGTTGCCTGAAAGTGTTCCCGCCTGGTACACTGGCCCCGAGGGCGCGATGTTCATCATCAGATCGGAGCGGCCGCCATACGCCGCCATGGGCACGCCGCCGCCGATCACTTTCCCGAGACACGTAATATCAGGTCTGATTCCAAAGCGCGCCTGCGCGCCGCCAAACGCGACGCGGAACCCCGTCATCACTTCGTCAAAGATGAGAAGCGTGCCCATCTCGTCAGCAATGCTGCGCAAACCTTCGAGAAAGCCGGGTAGGGGCAGAACCAGTCCCATGTTACCGGCGACCGGCTCGACAATTATCGCAGCGACTTGACCTGCGTGCAGCCGGCAAAGTTCCGCGACCGCGTTGAGATCGTTGTATGGTGCCGTGAGTGTATCGGCCGCCGCTCCAGCCGTGACGCCCGGACTGTTGGGTAAGCCGAGCGTGGCGACACCGGAGCCCGCGCGCACGAGCAGTGCGTCGGCGTGACCGTGATAGCAGCCGGCGAATTTAATGATCTTATCGCGGCCAGTCGCGGCGCGCGCGAGCCTGATCGCGCTCATCGTGGCCTCCGTTCCGGAAGACACAAAACGCAGCATCTCCATTGAAGGCACCGCTGCATTAATGCGCTCGGCCAGCTCTGTTTCCAGCGCAGTTGGCGCGCCGAACGAGGTACCAAGCGCGGCCTGCCGTGTTATCGCTTCGACCACCGCTGGATGCGCATGCCCCAGGATGAGCGGCCCCCACGACAGCACGTAGTCAATGTAACTATTGCCGTCCACGTCCTCGATGTGCGCGCCCTTTCCTCGTGCGATGAACAGTGGCGTACCGCCGACGCCGCGGAACGCTCGCACAGGCGAGTTAACCCCGCCCGGAAAGAATCGCTGTGCCTCAGCGAAGAGCGCGGCCGAGCGCGGTGTTGGGAATGTGTCGGTCATGGACGCGGTATCAGGCATCGGTCTCAAGCCAAGCGGCGATATCCTTTGCGTAGTACGTGATGATGAGGTCCGCGCCCGCGCGTTTGATCCCCATCACGCTCTCCATTACCGCGCGGCGCTCGTCCAGCCATCCGCGCTCGACCGCTGCCTTGAGCATCGCATACTCACCACTCACTTGATACGCGGCCACGGGTAGGTCCACCATCTCGCGCACGGAGCGGATGATGTCGAGATACGCGCCAGCCGGCTTCACCATGACGATATCGGCGCCCTCCGCCACATCCAGCGCAACCTCGCGCAGCGCCTCGCGTGCGTTTGGCGCGTCCATCTGGTAAGCGCGCCTGTCGCCGGACCGCGGCGTGGATTCGGCCGCGACACGGAACGGACCGTAGAACGCGGACGCGTACTTGGCTGAATACGCCATGATCGCAACGTCTCCGTGCCCCGCGTCGTCCAGCGCGGTGCGGATCGCACCGACCTGACCATCCATCATTGCGCGTGGCGCGACCACATCCGCGCCAGCATCAGCGTACGCGACAGCGGCACGCGCGAGTAGCGGCAATGTCTCATCGTTAATCACTGTGCCACGATCCTCCTCGAACACGCCACAGTGGCCGTGCGAGGTATATTCGCACAGGCAAACGTCAGCAATGATGGCGATGCCGGGCGCTCTGCGCTTGATCTCCGCGATCGCGCGTGGCACCGGTCCGCTCTCGTCCCACGCTCCGCTGCCAATCTCGTCTTTTGACGTCGGGATCCCGAACAACAGAACACCTGGGATGCGCGCGCTGTCCACGCGTTCGAGCTCTGCGCCCAATGTGTCCACTGCGCGTTGGAACTGCCCGGGCATCGGATCAATTGCGCGCTCCACACCGCTTCCTTCCACAACGAACATTGGATAGACGAGATCGTTGGCCGTGAGAATGTTCTCACGCACGAGCCGTCGAAGCGACGCGGAGCGCAGCCTGCGCGGCCTCGCCACAGGTGTTAGAAACTCGGTAGCTATGTCAGGCATGAGACGGCTTTACTGGAGAGTTGGAGAGACAGTCCACGACCGCGCGCGCGAGACTGTCGACATCGTGAGCCGTGGCCACGCGGTCGATCGGAACCTTCAGCTCGGTTGCCGCTGAAGCGGTTACGGGACCAATCGCGACAATGCGTGGACGATTCGGGTCGCGCCACCAGCCACCAGAATCGATCATGTCTGCTGCCGCACCGACAAACGACCGGACAGCAGAGGCGCTGGCGAATGTTATCGCATCCACACCGTGCTCGCGAACGCGCTCCACGAGAAGCGCGGCCCCGCCAGCACGCGCGGTCCGATGCGTGACCACCTCTACTACATCGGCACCGCGTTCGCACAGCGCCGCGGGAAGCTCCGGCGCCGCAATTTCGGAGCGTGGAAGCAGAATGCGGAGTCCCTCGATCGGGCCGAGGGACTCTGGAATCCTATTTGCCATCGCTTTCGGCGGGATCACGTCGGCGCGCATTCCACGGGTGCTGAGCGCGTCACGTGTTCCTGTTCCAACCGCGGCAATGCGTACCCCGGCCATGGACTTGTCATCAACCTTGCTCAGGACGAGCCGAGCGTGGAAGTGATCGACAGCGTTGCGACTGGTGAATACAATCCAGTCAAATGTTGCGAGTGACTGAATCGCTGCATCCAGCGGACGCCAGTCCAACGGCGGCAGGATCTCGATCGTGGCGCAGTACAGAACCTCCGCGCCAAGCGAGGCAAGCAGCGCACCCAACTCGTCGCTCTGCTCCCGTGCGCGCGTGACCGCAACGCGGCGTCCGTCGAGCGGTCGCACCGAAGTGCCTACCGGGCCGCGGTGAGCAACACACCACCGCCAGCATTCATCAGGAACGCCGCGAGCTCGCGCGCCATGCGAATGCCGTCCACACGCGCGCCCCGTCGCCTGTCGCGAATGTTGGCTCCCTCGGCGGAACCGACGAGTGCGGTGAGCACCATGTTGTCAGCATGCACCTCAGCGTACGCGGCTACCGCGGTATTGCAGTTGCCACCGGTTGCCGCGAGAAAGGCTCGCTCAGCGGCAACTGCGTCGGCAGTATCGGCGTCATGTAGCGGTGCGACCAGAGCTGCAATGTCGTCGTCGTCGGGGCGCGTCTCGACGGCGATGGCGCCCTGGCCCACCGCTGGAAGCATGACGTCAGTGGGGAGCGCTTGAATTCGCGGATCGTGCACGCCGAGTCGATCCAGCCCAGCCGCGGCCAGCACCAGCGCATCATAGTCGCCAGCGTCCAGCTTCCGAAGCCGCGTGTCGACATTCCCACGAACGTCCAGCAGTTCCAGATCGGGACGAAGCGCACGCAGCTGCGACTGACGGCGCGGACTGCTCGTTCCCACACGCGCACCGCTCGGAATCGCATGCAGTCCGCGATACGTGCATACCAGGGCGTCCCGAGCGTCCGCACGCGGCAGAAAAGCCCCGATCGTCATGTCCGGCGCCAGCTCGGATGGGAGATCCTTCGAGCTATGAACCGCAAGGTCGATAGCGCGAGCACGCAATACATTTTCTATTTCGGTGACGAACAACCCCTTACCGCCAATCTCCGACAGCGGCCGATCCTGAACTGCGTCACCGCGTGTGGTGATGCGTACCAGCTCCACCGCAACACCCGGATTGTGCGCGCGGATCGCTGCCGCAACCATCTCACTCTGCACCAGCGCGAGCGCACTGCCGCGCGTCCCGATGCGAACGGTGCGACGAGCCGTTCCACCGGAGACAGTCATCAGACCGCCCCGCGTCCCGACTCCGCGGCCGCTACCACCGCGGCAAGCGCGCGAACCATCGCCGGCGAGTCATTCGGGAGTGCGGTGCGATACAGCTTCATCCCCAGCTCCGCTGCCTTCTCCTTCGCTTCGTGATCAATGTCCCACAGAATCTCGAGGTGCTCCGAGACGAATCCGATTGGAACCTGCAACACGTTGCGCATGCCCTCGGCGTGCAGCGTCTCGAGATAGTCGAGAATGTCCGGCCCGAGCCACGGCTCGCCAGTTTCGCCGGCACTCTGCCACGCGAAGCGCCAGTCATTGAGACCGGCTGCGCGCGCGGTTGCCTCGCTGCTCTCCAGCAACTCCTGCTCGTACGGATCGTTCCACTCCCGAATGCGAACGGGCAAGCTGTGCGCGCTGAACACCGTCACTACGCTGTCGCGTTCCGACGCATCGAATTGCTCCAGCCCGGTCTGAACCAGGGCCGTCATCATCTCGATAAACTCCGGCTGTGCGTGCCACCGCTCGATGAATGTGACATCGAAGCTGCGCTCCAGCGCCGATTGGGCTTCGTCCATCGCTTTACGATAGCCGCCCAGACTGATACGAGAGTAGTGCGGAGCCAATGTTAGAGCGGTAACACGTGTGATACCATCCGCCGCCATCAGCCGCATAACGTCGCCGATGTAAGGATGCCAGTGCTTCATGCCCACATACACCCTTCTGCGCTCCTCCGCGGTCTCCGCGTGAACATTGAGCGCCTCTTCCAGCGCACGCGCCGTGGTGCGCGTTATCTCCAACAACGGAGTGCGCCCACCAACCAGCTCGTACCGCCTACGCAAATTTGCTACAGCTTCCGCGGACGGCGGCCGACCACCACGAATGTGCGTAAAATACGGCTCGACCTGGTCCAACGTCTCCGGTGTGCCGTATGCCATCAGCAGCACGGCATGCGTGGATGTCGGCCGGCTATCTCCGTTATCGAGGTTCACGCCGCGCCCGCTGTCAGCTTCGGTCCGACGTTTCCGACAGACCGCTCAGCACTGATCTCGCGCACGTACTCGACTGCCCGCTGAACATTCTCAAGCGGTGTCTTCGGGTGCAGGCCGTGCCCAAGGTTGAAGATGTGCCCCGGCCGGTCCGCCGCTCTATCCAGAACATCAGCCACGCGGCCACGGATGTAACCGGCTGGCGCAAACAGAACCGCCGGATCCAGATTTCCCTGAACTCCGCGCTCGTGGCCCACGATGTCCCATGCCTCATCCAGCGGAACGTGCCAGTCGATGCCGATGATGGAGCCGCCATCGTCCTTCATCATCGGAAGTAGAGTTGCTGTGTTCGTGCCGAAGTGAATGAACGGAATGCCGGCCGGCTTCAGCGCGTCGAATATGCGCCGCGTGTATGGCTGCACGAATTCCGCGTAGTCCCGCGGAGCGAGACAGCCGACCCACGAGTCGAACAGTTGCAGTGTGTCGACGCCCGCCTCGACCTGTCCGCGTAAATACTCGATAACAATGTCTGTCAGGCGCCGCATGAGCTCATGCCACATCTCCGGCGCTCCGAACATCATCGACTTGACTTGCAGGAAGTCACGCGTCGGCCGCCCTTCGATCAGGTACGCAGCCAACGTGAACGGCGCGCCCGAAAAGCCGATGAGCGGAAGGCGATCGCCGAGCTGTCGCTTTATGAGCACTATGCTCTCCATAACGTACGGTAAGTCGGTCGCGGGCTGGATCGGGCGCAACCGTTGTAGATCCGCGCTGGTCCGAACTGGCTCGCGAATCACCGGCCCGACCTCGTCCACAATCTGAAGGTCGATTCCAACGCCAATGAGTGGAAGCATGATGTCGGAAAAGAGTATGGCCGCATCCACGTCCAATCGCTCTACCGGCTGCAGCGTCACCTCGGCGCACAGCTCCGGTTGGCGACATATCTCTACCAACGTCCAGTTCTTACGGATCGCGCGATATTCCGGGAGGATGCGACCGGCCTGCCGCATGAACCATACGGGTGTACGCTCGGTCGGCTCCTGCCGTGCGGCGCGTGCGAATACGGTCTGGTTAATTGTCACTTGCGGATGATCATCGTCGTTTCGTCTGCCGCACAAGCGCCGCGCGCACAGCCGCGGCCGGTCGGCTTAAGCGGCCGGCTTGGCGCAGATGTGGGCGCCGGAGTGGCTGACCCGTGCGATCTCTTCGGCCGGCTCGGCGCCCTGCGGTGAGAGCCCGAACAGCGCTTGCACCACCTGCGCCATGTTCGCCCCTTCAGGGTCTTCCTTGAGAACCTTGAGCGGCTGGTGCAGCAGTTTGTTCACCACGCGGCTCGCGAACGCGCGTACAAGCTGCTCCTCACGTTCGCTCAGATCTGGAAGTCTGGTCAGAAGCCGGTCCAGCTCCGCGTCCCGAATGTTCTCGGCATGATCCACCAGTGCGGATATCGTCGGTGCCAACTGGCGCGCACTCCACCACGTCATGAACCGCGCGCACTCGGATTCAGCGATCGCTTCCGCGCTCGCAATCTCAGCCGCGCGTCGTGCCCGATTCTCGTCGCAGATAGCCTGCAGGCCATCAATGTCCCATAGCATGACCCCACTCAGGTCAGCGGCCGCAGGCGCGACGTCGCGCGGCACCGCCAGATCAAAAACGACTACAGGCGCGGTCGCCGCACGCTCTCCGCGAGAGAGCATCTCTACCTCGATGACGGGCTCCTGCGAGCTGGTACAGCTGATCACCAGATCAGCATCCGCCAGCGCATCTGACAGCGATTCCCACGCTATGGCAGACACGCCGTATCTCTCTGCCAGTGCCTTTGCCCGGCCGCCGGTGCGATTGGAAACGCGAATGTCCGCCGCGCCGCGACCCGCAAGCTGCTTGAGAGCGAGCTCGGCTGTGCTGCCGGCGCCAACGATCACGATCCTTCGGTCCGCGATGGAGCCCAATTCCTCGCACCCGAGCTGGAGCGCAACGGAGACGACGGAAAGCGAGTGCCTCGAAATCCCAGTCTCAGCCCGCACGCGCTTGCCGGCCGCGAGTGCCGATGCGCCGAGTCGATGCGTCGTGGCGCCCAACACTCCGGCGCGCGATGCTGCCTCCAACGTCGCCTTTATCTGCGCCAGAATCTGATCCTCGCCCGGGACCATCGACTCGATACCAGCGGCGATGCGGAACAAATGACTGACCGCATCTTCGTGGACGTACACTTCCAGGTGCTCGTCCAGTTCCTCGGCCGACAGCCCGCTGCTGCCACGAAGCACGTCCCGCAGCACCGCCGCGCCGGTCTCCGTGTGTCCCACAACGGCGTAATACTCCGTCCGATTACAGGTCGAGAGGACAAACCCTTCGGTGACTCGGGCGCCAAGACCGGCGAGTGCCGCCGCGAAACCGTCGCCGGTAACAGCGATTCGCTCGCGCAACGCCAGTGGCGCGGTGTGGTGGTTCAGTCCGACTGCGAGAAGTTGCATTAAGTGAGCGTCTGGCGCGCCAATCCACTCGGAACGCCGAGCGGGTCGAGGGGGCTACGACCCTCGCGCCTGAACCCGATATTTAGCGGGTCCGACCAACTGTGGGCAAGTCGGATGACTGGCATCCTTACAGTATAGCCGGTCGGACCCCCGCAATCGCGTTCGATTACCGTCAATTCCGCTCCGGTACCCGTGTTCCACGCGAGTTGAGGACGCCGATGGATTGCGCCAATTCTCGCCTCGCCGCCCCGAGCGTTGCTGAGGTGTCATTCTTCCCGGCAGCGTTGAGCGCGGCAATCATTTTGGTGATCGAGCCGTCCAGCTCAGCCGTCAGCACATGGTCGCCGAGGGATGAGATGAGGCGCAGAATCGCGTCCTCAGCGTAGCTCTGTGCGTCGGTGGGCAGACGGTCAAACAGAATCGCGAATGCCCGGATCACTTCCGCCGCACTCTGGTGCTGCATCGACTCAGACGCTGCCACGCCGAGCGACACGATGGCATCGATCGCTTGCCGCATGACCGTATCCTCGTACACGACCGGCACGAGCTCGCTCGGCTCGCAGGTTGGTTCGTGCTGCTCGGACCACCGTGCCAGCAGGTCGCGAATTTCGCGTACCGCCGCTATCCCCGGGGCCGGATTCGACTTGGAGCTCGAGACAGACGTCCACCCGATGTTCTCCATCTGCATGATTCCGAAGCCCGAATCGATTCTGAAATCTCGCTGGCGCTCCAGATCGACCGCTCTGCAGACCTCCAGAGCGATCTGCTGACCCGCGTCGTGGGACTGCGTATGCACTTCCGCGATGAGGTCGTTGTATGACACGAAATCGCCCATAGAGACGAGTAGAACAACCTCGACCTCCGCGCTTGTGGCAGCGGTTGCATGACCGATTCGGTCCAGCCTGATCCCCGCCACGTAGCCGTTGTTGCGGCTCCGCACCAGAACGGTCGCGGCAGCGTTGTAAAGAGTCGGTGCGCGCCGCGTACGTGCGAGCAGCGTCAGTTCGCGCCGGCGAGCTGCAAGAGTGAGATCGTGGATCGCCTGGATGATGCGTGTCGGCCGCATCTGATTCAGCGTGGTGTACAGCAGTAGAACCAGCACCGACAGCGCGACGAGGGTTAGAAGGAGTGTAAATGTCGCGCCGAAAACCGGACTGACGTGCGTGTTGGTGGTGGCCAGGATAACCAGCGCATACAGCGATATTCCGACGAAGACCCCGAAGTACATCTGGTTCAGTCGGCGCCGAAGAAACTGGTCCAGCACCTGGCTCGTGAGCGCACTGGCCGACTGCTGAATCGCGAGCAGCAGTAGCGAAAAGGTGATCGATGTGAGAGTGAGCAGACCGCCGGCGATGGACCCTAGAAGCGCCGCCGTCGCACTCGGATCGACCACGACGTGGTTCTGGAGGAAGCGACGGGTCGGCTCTAGCCACACCACCGGATTTCGATCCAGCAGGTACGTTCCGAACGCAAACAGGATGAAAACGAGTACCGTGAAGGTCGGCACCGCGAGGAAATCTGAGAACGCGCGGCGCACATCCGCCCAGGCATTGCCCCACGTCTTTACTCTATGTGGCACTAAGCTCTGCTCCACATGTGTCAACCGGTGAACGCGTCACGGGGCGAACAAGCTATCCAGCGAAAACGCCATGGAGCGAACGCGCCATGGCGCGAACATTCGCTGCACCGGTGAAGGCAAGTTATGGCCCATACCCAGCGGTTGCCGTTTTACGAGGGCGGCCCTCCGCGTAGTTTGACCGGGGTGACCAAAACGCCACCGTCCAAACTCCCCGCGTGCACCTCGCCTGGCATCGGTGTCGCCCGCCTCTAGGCGACACGGTTAAATTGACCAGCGTCGCCCGTAAGCGGCCGCGTTCCTGCGCCGCCACGTGCCAGACCCGGTAGCTCAATCGGTAGAGCAACGGACTTTTAATCCGTAGGTCGTGGGTTCGATCCCCACCCGGGTCATTGTTCCCCGCTGCCCCCATACTCTTCCCGATAATATGGAGTGGGGCAATACTGACGGGCGCCTATCCCCGCCTGGCGGCCGGCGTTACGTTCCTGCCCGTCCGCCGTCCATTTTGTGACGTCTTCCGTCCCGCCGCGCACGCGGACGGCATCCTTGGGCGCGGCGCGGTGAGACGTTGGCATCTCTTACATTTCTGGCATGAATTGGCTGATAAACGCCGCTGAAAAGGCAGGTTGGCAGGCCCCAAGTCGCCCCGCCATTTCCGCGGCAACCCCGCTCGGCGAGGCATGGTCGGCGGTTACTCAGGCGTATGGAGTGACGGAAACGGATCTGGCCGCCCAGGTTGCGACCCTCTTTCGCCTGCAGCCGGCGACGATGGAGGGAATCGAGCCGCGCGCGGTTAAGCTGCTGCCCGAGAAGCTCGCGCGGAAGCACAACGTCCTCCCCGTTCGCGAGACGCACAACGAGATCGTCGTCGCTTCCAGTGACCCGACGGATTACAACGCAGAACAGGCCATCCAGTTCTCCTCCGGCCGCCGCGTGGTTCTCCAGGTCGCCGGTCCGCGGACGTTGGCCGACGCGATCAACGCGTCGTATTCGCCCGAGCGTGCCATGGAATCCCTCCTGCGCACGATGCACTCGGCGCCGGCGGATGTGCAGGTGGTCGAGGGCGCTGCCGTGGATCAGGTCAGCGCCAGCGAAGCGGAAGCCGCACCGGTCATTCAGCTGGCCAACATGATCCTGCACGCGGCCGTCGCGGCGCGCGCGAGCGACATCCATATGGAGCCCGGCCGCAACAACGGCACCGTTCGCTTCCGCGTCGATGGCGTGATGCGCCAGTACATGCAGATGCCCTCCGTCGCGCTCACACGCGTGGTTTCCCGTATCAAAGTTTTGGGCAAGCTCGACATCGCCGATCGCCTCAGGCCGCAGGACGGACGCGCGCGCATCTCCGTCGGAGCCAAGACGTTCGACATGCGTATCTCCACCGTCCCCACCCGAGAAGCTGAGAAGGCGGTCATCCGTATCCTGAACCCGGACACATCGCGCTCACTGGACGATCTCGGGCTCGCGAGTCACGAGCTCGCCAGACTAAAGCATCTCCTGTCCTTCCGTGAAGGCATCGTGATCGTTACCGGCCCCACGGGATCGGGAAAGACGACAACGCTGTACGGCGGTGTTCGAGAGCTGGCGGCCCAGGCGATCAACATCATGACCGTCGAAGACCCGGTCGAGTACGAGCTGCCGGGTGTCACACAGATCCAGATCGACCCAAAACGTGACGTGACTTTTTCGTCGGCCTTGCGCGCGATCCTGCGTCAGGACCCCGATGTCGTGTTTGTGGGGGAGATCCGCGACCCCGAGACGGCGCATATTGCGCTTCAGGCATCCATGACCGGCCACCTCGTGCTCTCAACGCTGCACACGAACGACGCGGTCGGGGTGGTGCAGCGGCTGGTGGACCTGGGACTCGATCGCACCAGCCTTGCCTCGTCACTGCGCGGCGCACTGGGTCAGCGACTCATTCGCAAGCTGTGCCCCAACTGTTCGGAGCGGCAGCCTGCGGTGCGGGACGGAAATACGGCGCGTCTGGAGGCTGCGTTCGGCACGCAGCAAAACAAGCGCGCTGTCGGCTGCAAGGAGTGCGGTGACTCCGGCTATCTCGGGCGCATTCCTCTGGATGAGGTGCTGGTCACTAACCCGGACTTTCAGGAGCGAGTCGTGCGTGGCGCGACGGGACAGGAATTGCAGCGGGCGTCCGAGAAGGGGGGCGCGCGCTCGACCCGCAGAGTTTCTCTT
>JBPCNJ010000228.1:0-5345 GCA_051001375.1 Gemmatimonadaceae bacterium | reverse complement strand
TCGATGACCTCGTCCACCACAACACCAAAGCGCGAGCCGCCTGCCTGACAGATCACCAGCGTGGTCGCGTCTTTCACCGTGTCACGAGTGAGACCAAGCAGCGCGCGCAAGCCGATCACAGGAATTAGCGCCTCCCGCAAGCGATACAATGGAACGCCTTGCAAGTTCTCGAACGCAAGTCGATTCTCTACCGGTACGCGTACGAGCTCAACGACGCAGTTCTGCGGGAAGGCAAACAGCTCATTCTCAACACCGACGAGCAGCGCCGGTACTATCGCGAGTGTGAGTGGGAGCTTGATGCGCACCGTGCATCCGAACCCGGGCGATGACTGGAGCTCGACGGTACCGCCAACCCTGGTAACGTTGTTGCGCACCACGTCCATGCCGACGCCGCGCCCGCTCAGGTGAGTCACGGCGTCAGTGGTTGAGAAGCCTGGCTCAAACAGGAATCGGAGGACTTGCTTGTCGTTCATCCCGTCGGCGACCTCTGGACGGACGAGTCCGCGCTGGACCGCCTTGCGACGGACCGCAGCGGGATCGATACCGGCACCGTCGTCCGTGATCTCGACGATGACCTGGCCGCCTTCATGGAAGGCATTGAGCCGGATCGTGCCAACGTCGCTTTTCCCCGCTGCGCGGCGCACATCGGGTCGCTCGATTCCATGGTCAGCGGAGTTCCGGACCATGTGCATCAGAGGATCCTGCAGTGCCTGAGCCAACTGGCGATCGAGCTCGGTATCGGCGCCTTTCATGTCCAGCTCGATCTTCTTTCCAGTCTCGCGCGCGATGTCGCGTACCATGCGCGGAAGCTTGCCCCAGGCGGAGCTTACCGGCTGCATGCGCGTCTTCATCACCGCGTTCTGCAACTCGGCGGTGATGCGGTTCAACTGCTGCACCGGGGCGGCGTACACAGATGCCTCGTCGTTGCCGGCGAGCTGAAGGAGCTGATTGCGCGTCAGTACCAGCTCGCCCGCTAGGTTCATGAGGGCATCGAGCGCGGCGACGTTGATGCGCAGCGACGAATTCATAGCCGAAAGAGCGACATCTGCCGAAGATGCAGGCACGGCCGGGTCGGCTGGCACGTTTGGTACAATCAGTACGGTCGGTACGACGGGCGCGGCGCCAATCGCATCGGCCGGTGCTCTGGTGAGCCACGCGTCCAGTGCGGCGGTCACGAGCGAGTCATCGCCGCGCGGCTCATCTCCGGTCTGCTCCAGACCGGCGAGGATACTCTTGATGACGTCGACCGAGCGCAGAATGTCGGATATTAGATCTGAGTTGGCGGCCAGCGTTCCGTCACGGAGAAGGTCGAGCACCGACTCAGCCGTGTGCGACACTCCTTCGAGCCTGTCCAATCCGAGAAAGCCACACGTCCCTTTGATCGTGTGAATTGTGCGGAAAATGGAGTTGAGGAGGTCAGTATTGGAAGGGTCACGCTCCAACTCGACCACGTCCTGGTCGAGCCGAGCGAGATTCTCAGCGCTCTCGGCGAGAAAATCCCTAAGGAGGTCGTCCAACCGATGATCCCTGGAGAGTGGACAGGCGCCACGTACGGCCTGGATAGGGCCGATACCGGATCGGCTGCCCTAATAGTCGGCCGTGCGGACACGAAACTTGATCCCGCCGCTCTATAGGAGAGTCGCGGCAGGCTACAGCGGTACCTGCGAGCGTCGATACTGGGGAGTGATCTCCAACCAGCCCTTTCTCACGATATGATTGCCCATTTCGAACAGGGGCTCCGGTCGTCTATCGACCGTGTCAGCCGCTCGCTAACAGCCGCGGAGCAGACGGAGGACAGCGCTCGGTTGCTGCGCACGCTCCGTGAAACCAGCGCAACGGGAATTCGTCAGGCGCCGGCAGCAGCTCAGCGCGCGCTGGCAAAGACCCGCAACCCCGACATCGGGATAGGCCAGCTGGTCCAGGTTGTTGAGGAAGATCCAACCCTCGGGCAGGCGCTTCTGAGCTACGCCAACTCTGCGTACTACTCGACGGGCGGCACCGTGCTATCGCTGCGTCAGGCGGGCCAGCGAGTGGGAGCGACAGGTGTACACAACGTGGTGCTGAGCGTGATGCTCGACGGGATGCTCTGCCGTCCCGGCGCGGGCTACCAGGGGATGGTTGACCAGGTACGCGCGCATCTGGTGCGTACGGCTTCGATCGCGCGGATGCTCGCGCGCAGCTTTGGCGTAGCGCCGGATGACGGGTTCACGCTCGCTCTGCTGCACGACGCCGGCAAGCTAATAGTGTTTGACACGATCGGCACGCTGCGTCATGAGCTTCGGCGCGACGTAGCGATCCCTCCGGCGGTGATCTCACGCATTCTCATGCATGTACACGAGCCCCTCGGCGGGTTGGCGGCCTTGCGCTGGGGGCTCGGCCCCGAGGTGGCGCTCCCGATTGCAGCACATCACCGCTCGCCGATGCCGGAGGATGGTAACGTGATGAGCGAGCTCTTATTCGTGGCCGAGCGCGTCGATCACGCGCTCAACGGCGTGATTCCGATGGACACGGCTACATGGTGGAGCGAAGGGAAAATTAGAGGGACACCCGAACGAGCAGACGAGATCATCGCCGGGTATGCCGCTACGGAAATGGCGGCTTAGCAGCGTTGCCTGCAGTGCCTGCAGAGCCACCCGTGGGAGCGTCCATGCCACCGGTGTCGTATGCGCGAGCGAACTGCCGAAACTGATTTTCGGTTCTTACACTGGCGTCCCCGGCGCACCGCATCAGATCGGGCGCCCATCTGTCGTCGTGAGCAAAGGCCACAAGCTCATCGACTGACGCGGAGCCCCGCCATGCGGCTCCGCGCAGGTGCATCCATGCGCTCACGGCGGCCATCGTAATGATTGCATCGCTGAGTTTTTTTGGATGCTTCTCCCAGTCACGCAGACGCACGCGATCATCTTCCGGCTGTAGCTCTCGCAGGACGTAGCTGTCGTCGTTCCATTCGAGCGTCCGCAAGAATGCCGGCGGGACTGCGCTGCAGTGTCGCTGAACACTGTCGATACGCCCCGCTTCGCTGGGCCACTCCGGCTGCACGCCAGGCACGAGCCGCGGTAATTGCGCCAGCGATGAGCGGCGTGCGGACTTCACCGTGAGCAGTACATTTCGGTCCGGTGAGCCGCGACCTTCGACAAGCGCGATGAAGCGCGGCGTTCCGAGGCTGCCGATTCCCGAGACCCGTTGGGCGACGTCGATGGGGGCGAAGTACGCTTCGTCGTGCGCGGCGACTCCGACGGCGGCGACCATACGCTCGACGTTGGAGCGTTGCTCTTCGGTGATCGCGAGCGTGTGCTTGTCGTCGATCACGAGCCGGCGGTGCTTCGCTTTACGAACGGTGAATCGATCGAGCAGCTCGGTGCGCGATCGACCGGCAACCTGCGCGAAAAGCCGCTTCACCACGCCACGTGCGTTCTCCCGCTCGATCCAGGATGTTTTTCCCGTCGCCAGTTCGGCGGCGTAGGCAAGCTGTGCCTTATGTGCCAGAGTCCGCGCGTCGTCGGCATTGAGGCCCCACTCGGAGGCGCCTACCAGGATGCTCGAAACGAGACGAATGACGTCCAGGGCGACGGGACCGAGTACGCTCTCGTCGAAGTCGGTGACATCGAAGTATGTGAGGCGATTATCACCCTTGTAAGTGCCGAAATTCTCCACGTGGAGGTCGCCTGAGAGCCACGTGCGGGGAGCTCCACCCAACGAGAAGTTGGGCGAGAACTCCGGAGCCGAGGACAGCGTGGCGTAAAACAGGTGGCACGCTCCGCGCATGAACGCAAACGGACTCTGGCGCATGGCGGCATATTTCCGCGCGAGAAGCGCGGGATCCCGACCGCGCTCGAAGGTCGTTATCGTCGCGATGGTGTCTTCAGACTCTGGATTAATTTCAATCGAACTAGAAGCGGGCACGATCGAACAGCAACGCCGCGGCCGCGGCCTCGACACTGGATCATGGCGGATAACGCGGACGTAGCACAGGAGAAGCAGGGGGGACAGCCGGCTGGCGGGAAGGAAAACGGCGGGGACACCGGCGGGGACACCGGCGCAGCGGCGTTCTTCCGCAAACTCGGCCCAGGGTTGATCACGGGTGCCGCAGACGACGATCCGTCGGGAATAGCGACCTACTCGCAAGCGGGAGCGGCCTTTGGATACGGGCTGCTATGGACCGCGCTCATCAGCCTGCCGCTCATGGTATCGGTGCAACTGATGTGCTCGCGCATCGGAGTTGTCGCAAAGGAGGGGCTGGCCAGCGCGCTCAAAGCGCACTACCCCAAGTGGCTTCTGTGGTTGGCTTGCGTGCTCCTCATCGTTGCGAACGTGCTGAATATTGCCGCGGACCTGGGTGGCATGGCGGCAGCTGCAGCGCTGCTCAGCGGACTACCGCGTATCGTGTTCGTCCCGATATTCGCGGCTCTGATCCTCGCCTTGCTGATCTATGCGTCGTACGACGCGATGACGCGTGTGCTGAAGTGGATGGCGCTCGCCCTGTTCGCTTACGTTGTCTCCGGCTTACTCGCACATCCATCGTGGACCAAGGTGCTCGTTGGCACGTTGGTACCGGCGGTTCGGTGGGACAAGGATTACCTGCTTACGATCGTCGCGATACTTGGCACGACGATCTCGCCGTACCTGTTCTTCTGGCAGGCGGCGCAGACGGCGGAACATGAGCAGCACATCGCCGCGCGGTTTCCGTTACGACGACGGCGGGCGACAACACGGGAGCTGAAGGATGCGTCGCTGGACACCTATGCTGGAATGTTCGTGTCACAGATCATCATGTATTTCATCATTCTTACCGCGGGCGCGACGCTGCACGTGTCGGGGACGACCGATGTGCAGACCGCCGATCAGGCGGCGATGGCGCTGAGACCGGTCGCTGGACCGTTGGCATACTGGCTGTTTGCACTCGGCATCATCGGCACAGGAATGTTGGGCGTACCGGTGCTAGCCGGATCGGCCGCTTACGCGGTGACTGAGGCAGCGGGGTGGGGACACGGGATGGATGCGAAGCCGCACACCGCTCGCGAGTTTTACGGTGTGATGATCGTCTCGATGGGCGTCGGGATGGTTCTGGCGCTTACCGGCTTCAACGCGATCAAGCTGCTGCTGTGGTCAGCCGTGGTGAACGGACTACTGGCACCGCCGCTCATCATCATCATTCTACTGGTGTGCAATAACCGCGCGATCATGGGCGATTACCGCAACGGCGCGGTGCTCAATACGCTTGGAGGGACCGCGGTGGTGCTCATGAGTGCCGCGGCTGTGGCGTTGCTCGTGTCGCTCGCGTTGTAACAATGGCGGTGGTAATGGCTGCGCCTGTCTAATCCAGCGCATAAAGAAGCGAAGCGGTT
>JBPCNJ010000227.1:0-6398 GCA_051001375.1 Gemmatimonadaceae bacterium | reverse complement strand
CCGCGACGGCGAAGATGGTCCCGTAGTACTCGACGGATGTCTGGTCCTTTGTAATCGGTCCGCCTGAGGCACCGAGCGTGCGCGGATCGTGACGCGTGAGATCGGGGCTGATCACGTTCCAGTGCTGCCCCTGATCTGTTGTCTTGAATAGCACGTTGCTGCCCAGGTAGAGCACCTTGGGGTTTGCTGGCGACAGCACGATCGGGAACGTCCACTGGAACCGGTAGCGCGCGTCCCTTGCGTCGTGTCCCATCGGATTGTCCGGCCATGGGTTCACATCTCGCTCGACGCCAGTGCGTGTGTTCAACCGGGTGGTGACACCGCCGTACGATCCGGCGAAGACCACATCGGGTGAGTCCGGGCGCACCGCGATGTAGCCGCTCTCGCCACCACCCGCGTCGTACCAGTCAGCGATCGAGATTCCACCTTCCTTCCGGCTCGGTCCGCACAACGTCGAGTTGTCTTGCTGTGCGCCGCACACGCGGTAGGGGAAGTGCGTCGTTGTCGTGACGTGATAGAACTGCGCCGTTGCCTGACTCTCTGCCGTCCACGACTTACCGCCATCAAACGATACAGTCGCACCACCGTCGTTCGCCTCGATCATTCGCATCGGATCGTTCGGCGCGATCCAGAGGTCGTGGTTGTCGCCGTGCGGCACCGTGATCGGCTTGAACGTGGCGCCACCGTCGGTAGAGTGAAACATGCCCACATTCAACACGTACACGCCGTCGGCATTCTTCGGGTCGGCGATGATGCGCGAGTAGTACCACGCGCGTTGGCGTAGCTTCCGCTCAGTGTTGGTGCGAGTCCACGTCGCGCCGGCATCATCCGATCTGAAAACACCGCCCGAATCCGCTTCAACGACGGCCCATATCCGTCCCGCTCTGGCCGGTGATACCGCGAGCCCGATATTGCCGATGAGTCCGCTCGGCAGCCCCGGGTTGCGTGTAATCTCGGTCCAGTGCTCTCCACCGTCGGTTGACTTGAAGATCCCGCTCCCAGCTCCCCCTGACACCAACGACCACGGCGTGCGGTAAGCCTGCCAGAACGCGGCGTACAGCGTCTGCGGATGTACGGGATCGATCGCCAGGTCCGTGACGCCGGTGGAATCGTTTCGGAACAGCACTCGGCGCCAGTGCTCGCCGCCGTCGATGCTCTTGTACACACCACGCTCCGAGCTCGGCCCCCACACGTGCCCCTGGGCACCGGCGTAGACGACCTCTGGATTGGTCGGGTCGACTCGAACCCTGGAGATCTGTCGCGAGTCGCCCAGCCCGATGAACTTCCACGTCTTGCCCGCGTCCGACGTTCTGAAGACACCGTCGCCGTGCGACACGTTTCCGCGGATAGGATACTCGCCCGTCCCCACGTACACCACATTCGGGTTCGCGTCACTCACCGCAATCGAGCCGATCGTCCCACCGAAATACTTGTCGGTGATCGGCTTCCAGGTCATGCCGCCATCGGTCGTCTTGAGCACTCCGCCGCCGGTGCTACCCATGTAGTACTCGTATGGCCGTAGCTGCGAGCCCGCGACGGTTACCGATCGTCCGCCGCGAAAAGGGCCGATCTCACGCCACTTGAGCGCTGCGAACGCGGTCGAGTCGTAGCCGGTCGGCGGCGCCTGTGCTGCCGCAACGGCTGCCGATGATGCCATCAAAACCGTCGCGGAGACGACCGCGATTCCACGGAGAAGGGATGCTACTGATCGGACGCGCACGGAAAATTCCTCGTTTACAGGCTGAGCCGAACAAGCTACGTCCCTGAACAGCGACTGGGAACGCGTGCCGAGCCGTCCGAGGATGACTTGACGTGTACCCCCAGCGACGATCGTCCCACTATCTGTGCATTACCTGGCCGTTGAGCATGCCAGCTGATCGCTCGTCAGGGGACAAAAACGTCCAAGAACGTGTCGAGCATCTCAGATATCTGACGATCGGCCGAGAAGAGCTTGCCGACGCGAGCACGCGCCTCGTCGCCGAGCCGCTTGGCCAGCGCAGGCGACGCCAGCACTTCGCCGATGCGCTTCGACAGCGTCCGTGCGTCGTTCGGAGGGACCAGAATTCCCGAAACGCCATCTTCGATCATCTCCGGTACGCCGCCCACGCGAGTCGCGATCACTGCTCGCCCACGCGCCATCATCTCCAGCACCGCGAGTGGAAATGCATCCTGCCACACCGAGGGCACCACACATACATTTGCGGATCGCAATAGATCGGCGGCACCGGGCATGTATCCGGCCATATAAATACAGTCCGTCGACGACAGTGAGTCTCGAAGGTCGTTGAGTACACTGATCTGCGGCCCACTGCCGATGTACACCAGCGCAGCCTCAGCCGGTAAACTGCGTCGCATACAATCGAAAGCGTCGAAAAGGACATCGACACCCTTCTCCGGCGTAGCCCGACAGGCGCACCCTACCAGGTTTACATCCGCGCCGATGCCCAGGACGGTCCTGACGTCAGGAGTAGTTGGCTCAGCTCCTGCGGCGATGGGATCAATTCCGTTCCAGACCCGCGTGATCTTATCAGGAGACACAAGTGCCACGTCTCGAAGCCTATCAGCCACGAAGTCGCTTACCGCAATGACGACGTCGGCGGCGAGCCCGGGGGTGTTGACCAACACCTTCTTCGCAATCCGGCGCGCCCCAGTCGGCCCTGTCCGCTCGCCCGACGTGTGATCGTGAACGACGATCTTTCGCACTCCCGCCGCACGTAGCAGCGGATACCACGGGCTCCAGGCTGGCTGGTCAGTGAAGTAGATGGCCTGCACGTTCTCGCGCCGAATGAAGGCAGCCAATTGTGCAACCGAGCGTGCGCTCCGCATGCGCATGTCCAGGACCATTGGTACCCCTGCGCTCCCTTCCAACGTCCGCGGCGGCTGCGGGATCGACGGATAACCGACGACGGTTCGCACCCCGTACCCCGCAAGCCGATCAGCCATCCGCGCGTACAACCGCTCGATAAAGTCCCACGCGAACCCAGTGTTCGCGGGGAAGGAAACGGCGCAGAGGAGAGTCGGCGGTGGAGTCAACGAGCTGTCGTTATAGAAAGGAAAATGCCCTGTCCACCAAACTTAGCGGCAGAGCATACACATCTATCAACTGCGCACAGCGGAACGCGAACCCACGACCCAAGGTGTGGTGCGCCGACGTTCCATCCAATTGAGCTACGCGCGCAGTTACCGTGCTCTAGCGATAGCGCCCGTGGCTGCATTCGAAACAAGACGGTACCTGCGGCGCGCTGATTTGCTTCGCCCAATCGACCGACGCCACCAGAGCGCAAGGCCTTTATACGGGTAGCCGACAGTCAGAAACCGGTTGCCATTCGCTCCAGCCCAGATAGTCGCGATCCAGTAGAGTGGAAGCAACGTCATCACAAATGCGGGGAACCACCAACCCAGGCCGCGTGGATGCCAGAATATAAATGGGACGTGGAACAGGTAGTCGCTGGCGATGAAGAGCACCAATGATGATCGCCCCATTGGCCGCGTTACACGTGATAGCAGCGTGTGCCACCCGGCTTGAATATCAGCATACATCAGCGCGATTAGCACAAGACCGATGCCGCCGAACCATAGGAGATAGGCGGGCGACGGAGGAAACTTGGACTGCACCGAGCCGAACCGCGATGCTATCGGCATCATGGCTCGGTTCACCAAATCACTCCGTACCGCCGCGAGCAGGCAGAGGTTGAGAGCCGCACCCGCCGTAGCCGAGAGGACACCGACCCGGAGGATCCACCGGCTCCGAGATTCTTTCCATGGACTCGCAGGCCTGCTCGCGAGGCTCTCGCCCACCGCCGTTCCGATCAGGTAGACGCCAAACCACTCCGCAAGCGGCCAGTGGTACCCCCACCAGGTCTCGCCCCCGTGTTGGAGTGTGCCGACGAGTGCCTCGCGTACGATCACGCCCAGCGATCGCACATCGGGCGCTAGTACATCCAGAGTCGAGAGGCCGAGCACCATCCAACTGGCCAGTATCAGCGCGCATCCAAGGATGACGCGCGTTGCCGGCCGCGTACGTCCGGCGACTGCAGGCCCAAACAAGAGCGCCGGCGCAAGTGCGTCGGTGATGTAGAGGTGATGCCATGCGCCAGGGGTAGCCCTCAGCAGGTTTGACGCTCCGAGCAACGGGTGGGCCACGACGATGAGAAAGAGCCCCCGGTCGAAGAGGATGTTCCGGAGCCGTCCTACGTTTGTCCCTGGCGAGCAAGACAGCGTGCCGTACACAGCGCCGCTGAGTAGAATGAATGTTGGCGATGCAATCATCCCGACGATTACGGGCCACCTCAGCATGCCCTCCATTCCCGCTTCGGTCGCGAACCGCATCGCGAAATGGGATAGCATCACCAGTGCGATCGCCAACCCGCGGGCACTATCGATTGCGGCTACGCGCTCTGTCTTCGGCCCCGGGGCATTATCCGGAGGCCGACCCTGCGACCTGCGCCACCCCGGAGCCGCGGTCGGCCACGGGCGATAATCCGTCCCGGCGCCGCGCGGCTGCGTGGCGACGCTGGCAGTCGCCGACGACATCGGAGCGCCTCGACCGGGCTGTGTGGGCAGTGCCGTATGCTTGGGCATGTGACCCCAAGTATCGGCAGCTTCGGTGACGTCTGACGTCTAAGGGGCAACGCCGCTCAAGCCCCGTTACAAAAAGTTACGCCACCATTGCCGGAGCAGTGGTGGCGTAACGAGCTACATGCGCACGGCGGGACTCGAACCCACGACCTTCGGCGCCGGAGGCCGACGCTCTATCCAACTGAGCTACGCACGCAATTTGTAGATCCTAAACATAACCGCGCCCGCGTAGATTTCCAGCATGACCTCCTCCGCGACACCAGTCACCGTCCTGCCGGGCGACGGCATCGGGCCAGAAGTCGTCCGTGCTGCGCTACGCGTCATCGAAGCAGCCGGCGTACCGATCCAACCGGAAGTCCAGCTCGCCGGCGCCGAAGCTTTCCACGCCGGCGTCGAGTCAGGTGTTCCGCGCGAGACCGTTGACTCCATTGAGCGCACCCGCGTGGTCCTCAAGGGTCCGCTCGAAACGCCCATCGGACATGGCAACAAGAGCGCCAACGTGACGCTCAGAAAGTTCTTCGAGACATTCGCGAACGTTCGCCCCGTGCGAGAGCTTCCCGGCGTCAGAACGGCCTACGTCGGCCGGAATATCGACATCGTGGTGGTCCGCGAGAACGTCGAGGACCTGTACGCGGCGATCGAGCACATGGAGACGCCCGCGGTCGCGCAGGCGCTCAAAGTCATTACGCGCCCTGGCTCGGAAAAGATTTCACGCTTTGCCTTCGAGTATGCCATGGCCGAGGGGCGTAAGAAGATTCACTGCGCCACCAAGTCCAACATCCTCAAGCTTACCGAAGGCATGTTCCAGCACACCTTCGAGGATGTTGCAAAGGAGTATCCGCAGATTGACGCGCGACACATACTGGTCGACAACTGCGCCCATCAGCTGGCAATGCGGCCCGAGCAGTTCGACATCATCCTGACCACCAACATGAACGGCGACATCCTGAGCGATCTCACCTCAGGACTTACCGGCGGCCTCGGCTTCGCCCCCTCGGCCAACATCGGCAGCGAAGTCGCCATGTTCGAGGCGGTGCACGGGTCCGCTCCAGACATCGCCGGAAAGAACATGGCCAACCCCACCGCGCTTATTCTCAGTGCCGCCATGATGCTCCGGCACATTGGCGAGGGGAATGCCGCGAGCGAGATCGAGCAGGCCGTCCTTGTCACATTGGAGCAGGGCGTCCGTACCGGCGACATGCAGAGTGACCGCGCGGCCGCGTCCACCACCGAGTTCACCGATGCGATCATTGCCAACCTTGGCAAACGTTCCGACCTGGCCACGCCACGCGAGTACAAGCGCATCAGCGTCCCTCCGGCGAGCGACGAAGTCGGACACGTCGAAGTCCAGACCCGCGCTATTGTGGGCGTGGACATCTTCCTCGAGTCGCTGGAGCATCCCAAGCAACTGGGCGACACGCTTACCCGCCTTTCCGACGGAACAGGCCTCACCCTCAAAGTGATCTCCAACCGCGGCACCGCCGTCTGGCCCGAGTTCGGCCAGCGCACCTCGCTCGTCGATGCGTTTCAATGCCGCTTCGTTACATCGACCGACTCCGGCCAGACGACCGATGCTCAGATCGTGGAACTGTTGCAGCGGATCGCGCCTGATTTCCGATGGGTCCACGTAGAAAAGCTCCAACGCCTCAACGGCAAGGACGCCTTCAGCAAGGCGCAGGGAGAGCTCTAGCCGGGCGGTGGGTTCCCCCGACGCGCGGTGCCGATACTGCCCACGTGCGCTTCGTTGCACAACTCTCGCCGTAAGCGACTCCACCCGAATGCGATGATCCACTACCACCTGAACTCTTCGCTACCAAGCC
>JBPCNJ010000226.1:0-10979 GCA_051001375.1 Gemmatimonadaceae bacterium | reverse complement strand
CAGTGAGGATCTGCCCCAGCCCGGGCACATCCTCAGCCTGGAAGGCAGCTCGAATGACGAGATGAGCGACGACGTAGCGGATGATCCGCCGCGGGCCGCTCTCGCGGAGGTCGCCACCGATTACTGGTCCCATCGCGACCTGCTTTATCAGCTGACGCTCCGCGATGTGCGTTTGCGCTACAAGCAGGCGGTCATGGGCTTCGGCTGGGCCATCTTCATGCCCATGCTCGTGGTGCTGTCCGGACTCATCGTGCGGTTCGCCATGGCCTACTATGCGGGGACTTCGCTCGTCGCTGCCGACGTTGCTCGCATGGGCGTGAAAGGGGTGGGCTGGGCCTTCTTCGTCGGCGCTCTTGGATTTGCCACCGCCAGCCTGGTCAGCAACGCGAACCTCGTAACCAAGGTTTACTTCCCGCGGGAGGTCCTGCCAGTGTCCGCCACCCTTGCCCAGGCCGTGGACTCTGCGATCGGTGCGGCGGCGCTCGCGGTCTTGCTCCTCGTCCTGGGCGTCCGACCCACGCTGGCGCTTCTCTGGGTGCCGGTCGTAGCGTTGCTGCTCTTTCTGTTTACCACCGGGGTCGCGCTGGCCGTGAGCTGCGCGAATCTCTTTTTCCGCGACATCAAGTACATCGTGCAAGTGATACTCACGTTTGGCATCTTCTTCACGCCGGTGCTATTCGAGCCCGCCGCGTTCGGAAGGCGCGGTGCGCTGATGATGCTCAACCCGCTGTCCCCGCTCCTTGAAGGATTGCGTTTGAGCGTCGTGGATGGGCACAATCTCCTCGAGCCGCTTGTCGTCATCTCGACCAAGGGCGAGCAGGTAGTCGCGTGGAGCCCGTGGTACCTGGGGTACGCAGCGTTGTGGAGCATTGGCGGTCTGGTTCTGGCCTCGCTCATGTTCCACAAGCTGGAATCTGTCTTCGCAGAGTACGTCTGAGATGGCCGTATCGCCAATCCGGGTAGAACACGTCAGTAAGCGCTTTCGTCGCGGCGAGCGGCACGACAGCCTACGCGACCTTGTTCCGTCACTGGCCCGTCGTCTCCGCGGCGGAGCGGCCGTGGACCGGCTGGCCGCAAACGACTTCTGGGCGGTCGATGATGTGAGCCTGTCGGTCGCGGCCGGCGAGGCAGTCGGGATCATTGGCCCGAACGGCGCGGGCAAGTCGACGATGCTGAAGCTACTGACGAGAATTCTTCGCCCTACCACCGGACAGACTCGCGTGCGCGGCCGGGTCGGCGCGCTGATCGAGATCGCGGCTGGATTCCATCCCGACCTCACCGGCCGCGAGAACGTGTACCTGCAGGGCGCGATCATGGGGATGCGCGGCGCCGAGATCACGCGCGCGCTTGATGGGATCGTTGAGTTCGCCGGGATCGGGCAGTTCATCGATACTCCGGTGAAGCGCTACTCCTCGGGCATGAACGCTCGCCTGGGCTTCTCCATTGCCGCCCACCTGAGCCCGGACGTACTCATAATCGACGAGGTGCTCGCCGTCGGAGACATGGGGTTCCAGGCCAAGTGTATCGCACGCATGAAGGCGTTCAGACGCGAGGGCGCAGCGATAGTGTTCGTGTCGCACAACTTGCAGTCGGTGGCCGAGTTATGTGACCGCGCTATCTACCTTCATTCACGAGTGCGGGCTGATGGGCCGGTACAGGAGGTGATCGGCGCTTATCTCGCCTCGGCCGCCGCCCTTTCGGCTGATGGTGACTTTACCGGCGACGGGAAATCGGTGGCGATCGTGGGCGCGAAGCTGACGACGGCCGAAGGCGGGTCAGCGGACATGGTTGTGCCCGGTACTCCTCTTCATCTCTCGGTTGATTACCTGGCGCGTGAACCACTCAAGAACATCTACTTCAGTGTCACGCTGTACCGCTCGACCGATGGACTCGTGGTGTACGACGCGAACATTGAGGCCAGCGAGCTAGGGCTCGACCCGATCGAGAGCGGACGGCGCTTCACGGTGAACTATGATTTCCGTGCGAACATGACTCGCGGCCAGTACCACCTGGAGACGAAGGTGCATCACCCGAGCGCCGGTGTGATTCTCGCGCAGCTCATGCCAGCGGGGGTCGTGGGTGTCACGGAGAGCCGCACGTACCGCGGCATCGCCGATCTGTTGCTCGAGTGTAGCGCGTCAGCTACACGTGATGCGGAGTTCGAGCCGCAGTTGATCCGTAGTTGAACTACAATTGAGCTACACAAGCGCGCGCGACGGCGTGGACGTACTGCTGCCGGGCATCGTCGGCGGCACGGGCGGAGCATCGGGGCTCATGCTCGAGCTTGCCACGCGGCTCACCACGCGCGGCCTTCGAGTCAAGATCGTGGTCCCCGATTACAATACGACGCGCGTCTTCGTGGAAAACTGCCGAGCTCATGGCGTCGCCGCGGAGTGCACGCCGTGGTTGCTGCCACGCGAAAGCCGTCTCGTGCGTTTGGCCGACGTGGCGCGTTTTCTTCATAAGTACCGCGCACCAATCGTGCACTACCACCTGAGCGACAACGTGCCGAATCATCTGGCTCTGCACGCGATGGACGTGCTCAGGCCGTCACGCGCGTTTGTCACGCTGCACAGCCCCTCGGACGAGCCATCACCTGGCACCCGAATGGCACGCCGTTGGGCCGCTGCCGCACCGCGCCACTTTCACAAAGTCATCTGTGTCTCGGAGCGGGCGCGTCGGCTACAGGTTGCGTATGGCCTGCCCAACACTCTGGTACAGCGAATCGCTAACGGCGTCGATCTGGCCCAAATTGCCTTGGGCGATGCTGCGCGGGCTAGGCGGGTTTTGGGCGTGGATGCCGACGTTCCGATCGTGACTGTCATCGCGCGTGTGGCGCCACAGAAGCGGCCACTTGACGCGATTGCTTCGTTCGCTGCGGTTGCCTCGGAGTTCCCCGGCGCACTTCTTGTGTTCATTGGCAGCGGTCCGCTGGAAGACGAGGTGCGGAAGGCCGCAGCAGAAGCGGGACTTGGCCAACGAGTGCGTCTCCTGGGTCAGAGGACGGACATTGCGGACTGGCTTGCAGCAACGACTGTCTGGCTGCTGCCGACGGAGACGGAGGGGTTCAGCGTCGCGGTCATTGAGGCACTGGCGGCTGGCTGCGCCATCGTCAGCACTGACTGCGCGGGCAATGACGAGGTCCTCGATAACGGGGTCAATGCTGTGGTCGTGCCCGTCGGCGATATAATAGCCATTTCTGGCGCGCTTCGCCGACTGTTGAGTGACGCGGCGCTCCGAGCGCGGCTCGGTGACGCCGCGCGCCGCACGGCCGAGGCGTACTCGCTGGACGGAATGGTCGACGCGCACATGGCGTGTTACGCTGCGTACCGTCCGGGCTTGGGGAACAGTTCTTGAATGGGGAGTTCTCGGGCGGGACCTCGGACGCGACCGGCTCCGCCTGACCACTGGGACGCAAATGTTTGAGCACCTGGCAGAACGCGATACACTTGTGCCTATGATGGAGTCCTTCGCAGCGGTGAGCCTCGCCGGGGCTGTGCCGGCCGTGAGCGTCATCGTGCCCGCCTACATGGTGGCCGACTTCATTGGCGAGGCGCTTGACTCGGTCCTAGAACAGTCGTTCGACGACTTCGAGATCATTGTCGTAGATGACGGTGCGCCGGACGGCGAAGAGATCGCGCGGGTCGTGGGCGAGCGTCGTGACCATCGAATCAGGTACATTCGTCAGGAGAATCGCGGACTAGCCGGAGCGCGCAACACCGGGATGCTCGCGGCACGTGGAGCGCTGATAGCGCTGCTCGACGGTGACGACTGGTGGGAGCCTGACTTCTTGGCGGAGCAGGTGGCGTTCCTGGCGAACAACCCGGACGTTCATCTGGTCTATGCTGACGCCTGGATCGAGGGCGACCCGCTGGCGATTGGCCGCACGTACATGCAGTTCTATCCCTCGGTGGGCGACGTTACGCTGCATTCGTTGCTGGTGGGCCAGTGCTCGGTAATCCCTTCGGCGGTTGTTGCTCGGCGTGACACTATGATCGCGGCGGGCATGTTCGATGACAAGCTTCGCGTGGCCGAGGACCTGGACATGTGGCTTCGACTCGCTAAGCAGGGAACCCGCATGGCATATCAGTGCAAGCCGCTCATACGACGCCGTGTACACGCAAACAACCTGGGCAGCGACATGGTCCGAATGTTGGCGACTGTCACCCAAGTGCTAGACAAGCACTCTAGCGACATCGCGCTCTCCCCCATCGAGCGCGGCGCGTTGAAGATGGCTCAGCTACGGGTCCGTAGCGAACTGGCTCTGGCGCACGGAAAGCGCAGCTTGGCACAGCGTGACTTTGCCGCCGCTGTGACTGAATTGAAGATGATAGACAGGGCGTACCGCAACTGGAAGATTCCACTCGCCGTGCTTTCGTTATCTGTCTGCCCGCGTGCTGTCTACCTCGCTTATATTTTGCGCGAACGCATCGAAGGGGTCCGGCTCAGTCACGTTGCCAGGCGCGCGCGCCTGGTCGGAGCGCGCCCCGACTCGGGACTACCCGAAGCCGTACCAGTGCAGCCGTACCCCAAGCCGACCAAGCCGACCACGCCGATCGGAGCCGACGAGAGAGATCTCTGATCCCGACGGCGTTCGTGCCGATCGGGCACGTGACCTGAACGCATCTCGTACCGCTCTGGCGCAAGAAATAGCAGTCGCGGAGGAGTCGCACCCTGGGCGGTGGCGCATGCTCGCGCTACTTGCGATGGCCGAGCTGCTCGGGATGTCGCTTTGGTTTGCCGCGAGCGCCGTGTCTGCACAGTATCAGCTGCTCTGGAAGCTGACCGCGTCCGAGACAGCTTGGCTCACCACAATTGTTCAGCTTGGCTTTGTACTCGGCACTGCAGTATCGGCCATGCTCAACATCGCGGATATTGTTCCGGCCAAACGGCTCTTCGCCGCCGGTGCCATCGTTGGGGCAGTCGCCAATGCCGCCATTGTCTGGGCGCCTGGATACTCGATCGCACTGCTTTGCCGGCTCATTACCGGGGCGGCGCTGGCGGCCGTATATCCGCCGGCGTTAAAGATGATATCGACCTGGTTCCGAGCTCGCCGTGGGCTCGCGGTGGGAACTATCGTTGGTGCGCTGACCATCGGTAAGGCTCTTCCGTATCTCGTTCACGCATTTCCCGGCGCGGGCATACGGCCGGTCCTTCTGACGTCGTCAATCGGTGCGGCGGTCGGCGCGCTTCTCGTGTCGGGCTGGTACGGTGACGGTCCTTTCCCATTTCCTTCGCGCCCTTTTTCGTGGGGGCTCGTCGGGTCGATTGTCAGGGAGCGTCGGTGGCGGCTTGCGACCGGGGGTTATCTCGGGCACATGGCTGAGCTGTACAGCGCGTGGACGTGGCTTCCGGTGTTCATCGCCGCCAGCATCGCGATGGAGCGGAGCGGGGCGGGCACGGTGGCGCGCACCGCTCCCGCACTCGCGTCCGGGATTGCGTTCGCCGTGCTGGCTATTGGCGGGGCGGGATGCGTGTGGGGAGGAGTAGTCGCCGACCGGCGCGGCAGAGCGTGGCTCGTGTCGCGGGCGATGGCAATCAGCGGCACGTGTGCCGTTGTCATCGGGCTCACCTTCGGACGCAGTCTGTGGCTGCTCGTGCCGGTGGCGTTGGTGTGGGGCTTCTTCATTATTGCGGACAGCGCCCAATTCTCAGTGCTCGTCACTGAGAGCGTTCCCGCTCACGCTGTGGGAACCGCTTTGACGCTGCAGACATCGCTCGGATTTCTTCTCACGATGGTCACGATTCAACTCATCCCGCCAATTGTACAGCTTGTCGGCTGGCGTTGGGCTTTCACATTTCTCGCGATTGGGCCAGCATTCGGAATCGCGAGCATTCGGCGGCTGGTCGCGCATGGCGCAACGCCTGTTGAGCTCTCGACTCGTGAGTAATCAGTTGTACACACACTGCATCAGCCCGGCATTCACCGTGCTCCGGTTTGTCTTTGGTGTCGGCATACTACTGCTATTCCAACTGCTAGGTTCGTGGCTGGCGGCTCTCGCGCACGCCTCTGTTCCGGGCAGCGTGATCGGGATGATGCTGCTCGCCGCGGCGCTGCACGTCAGGCTCGTGCCGATGTGGTCGGTTCGACCAGCGTCGGACTTTCTCGTGCGCCATCTTGCGCTTCTGTATGTCCCGGCAGGAGTCGCCCTGATGCTGTACGTGGGGTTGCTCCGCGAGCAGTGGCTGGCGATCACGGTGGCGGCGCTCACCAGCCTTGTAGCGGTGCTGATCATGGTCGGCATCACCGTTCAGCGACTCGAGCGCCGCGCGTGAGTGCTGCCGCCAGCGTTCTGTCGCCCGCGATCTGGATTGCCGTAACGGTCGTCATCTACGCGCTCGCGCGACTCGGATATGCCCGGACACGCAATCCGCTGCTCAATCCGGCGCTGGTATCCATCGCCGCGGTGATCGGGCTGGTCAGCTTCACGCGAACGCCATACGCGGAGTACGACCGCGGCGGACATCTCCTGTCGTTCTTTCTCGGACCGGCTGTTGTCGCACTTGGCGTCCCACTGGCTCTGCAACTCGTGGACATCCGGCGCAACGTGCGTGCGATCGCGGCCGCAATAGTCGCCGGTAGCGTTGTCGGCATTCTCACCGGAGTCGGCGTTGCCGTGGCGCTCCGGGCGCCGCATGATGTCGCCCGCTCGCTCGCGCCGCGGTCCGTCACGACCCCGATCGCGATGGCCATTGCGCTCAGGATCGGCGGTATTCCGGCGCTTTCCGCGCTGGTCGCAATATCGACGGGGGTCATCGGCGGCGTGATCGGGCCCCGGTTGCTGCGTTCCGTTGGGGTGAGCAGCCGTCTGGCCACCGGCCTGTCACTTGGCGCCGCTGCACATGGCCTCGGCACCGCTCGCGCGACTGAGGAAGGGGACGTCGAAGGTGCCGCCAGCGGGATGGCGATGGGTCTCAATGGAATCGTGACCGCGTTGCTCGCGCCGGTCATCATCGCGGTTCTGGCCACGCTGATCGGGGGCAGATTGTAGCTCGTGTAGGTCGCCTCGTTGGTCGTGCATTACAGCAGCGGAACGGTTACGAGCCGCCGAGCATGGAAGCTGCTGAGCAGTTGCACGATGAGGGCTTCAAACAATGCTCGAACGGCGATCATCTACACGCCGACCGCGCTCCAGGTGGAATCGTGGCGACTTCTCTGGGAGGAGCTCGCGCGCGATCCATGGTCCATCGCGGAGTATTGGGAATGGGAAGATCGTCGCCGGCGGGCACAGCCACAGATTCTGGAACTACTCGGGCGCTTTCTCTCCGGGGCCGCTGACGCGGAAGATTTGCGCGCCACGTTTGATGCGCGGACGAGAACAGATTGGGATCTATTCGGCCTGCGCGGTGCATCCGGGGCAATGTTCCTCAACAACCTCGTCAAGTACGTCGCAGACGCAGCTGCGCTCAGCGTTCGGCTGCGCGTGGCGCTGGTCGCTCCCGAATCCAGGGAGGACGGCCGCGCGAAGCTACGTGATCTGGTCTCCTTCCTCAGCGATGCCGAAGCCCTGGACACTTCCGCCGACAGGCATATCCAACCAGCGCGGGCGGTCTTCTTCATAACGACGTGGTGGCACCTGCAAGACGAGCGGCGTTGGCCCGACTTCCAGCTATCCGCACGCACCGCGCTCCAGTTAGAGGAAGGTCTGTACGCACCGACCGGTAACGCGGTGGAAGACTACCTCAGCTTTCGCGAGACATATCTCGCGCTTGCGGCCGCACTCGGCATCAGTACGTGGCAGCTGGATTACCTCTGCTGGTGGCATCAACAGCGCGATCGACAGGACGAGACGGTCAGCGGCTACGGCCCGGAGAGGCTCAGTGGCCCGACTGCTGTACCGAGTGCTGTTCGCGAGTCGCGCGCGCGACCGCGAATCGAAGCGCCGCTGGCCCCAGTCCGCGAGCAGCGAGCCGGTCCCAAGCCACGATCCAGCGTCGACCACACGCAGCTCCAGTGGCTCCTGGCCCACATCGGGAAGCGGCTCGGCTGCCGTGTCTGGATCGCCGCAAACGATCGCACCAAGCCATGGAATGGAGAGTCGCTAGCGTCGCTCAGCATAGACCGACTGCCATCGCTCGGCCTGGACCCTGACACGCAGCGCGTCATCAGCCTCATTGACGTGGTATGGCTTCGTGGGTCCAAGCAGGTCGCCGCTGCCTTCGAGGTCGAGCGCACGACCGCGGTATATTCCGGTCTTCTCAGGCTTGCTGATCTCGCGGCATCGGCGCCCAATCTCAATTTCCCGGTGTACATCGTCGCACCCGAGGCCAGGCTCGCGAAGGTGCGCCGAGAGCTGTCCAGACCTACGTTCCGCATATTGGAGCTGGACCGCAGATGTGCTTTCTTCTCCGGGGAGGCGCTGATCGACAGCGCCGAGAACATGATGCGTTGGGGCAACGGCCCTAACGTGATCGAGCGGATCGCGCGCCGGGTTGATCAGACCGAGCGAGCGGATCCAGTAGCTCCCCCTCGCCAACCCGGACGCTATGAACGTTGACATCGCGCAGGCCTGGAAAACAACGCAGCATCTGATCAACGGCCTCATTGCCGCGGCGCCCCGGTTTTTGCTCGCGGCGGTCATAATCGCGCTGTTCTACTTTGCAGCCAAAGGAGTGAGCGCACTCGTTCGGCGGTATGTAAAGCGAAGCGAGGGGCGTGGACCACTCGAGCTCGCACTGGGCCGGCTGGCGCAGGCGGGGATGATCCTCTTCGGAGTACTCATTGCGGCCGCGGCCGCGTTCCCGGGGTTCACGCCAGGCAACCTGGTCGGCGCTCTCGGTGTTTCGAGCATCGCGATTGGATTCGCGTTCAAGGATATCTTCCAGAACTTTCTCGCCGGCATTCTGATCCTCATCACCAAGCCGTTCAGCGTTGGTGATCAGATAGTCTACAGCACGTTCGAGGGGACTGTGGAGGATATCCAGACGCGGGCCACGTACATCAAGACATACGATGGCCGCAGAGTCGTGCTTCCCAATAGCATTCTCTTTACCAACGCGGTAACGGTGAACACCGCCTTCCCTCAGCGCCGCGTGCAATATGACATCGGCATCGGCTACGGAGATGACATCGAGAAGGCCAAGCAAATCATTCTCCAGGTTGTCCGCGACGCAGAGGGAGTTGATCCGGATCCGAAGGCCGATGTCATAGTCGTGAATCTCGCGGAATCGAGCGTCAATCTGCGCGCGCGTTGGTGGAGCAACTCGCAGATCGTCGACGTCCTCATCGGCCAGGATAGGGTGCTCTCCGAAGTGAAGAAGCAGCTTCAGGCGCACGGGATTGATCTGCCGTATCCCACGCGTCAGATCCTCTTGCATGACCAGTCGGAACAGACCGACGGGGATCGCCGTACTCAACGCGAGGGGTGGCCCGCGGGCGACAAGGAGGTCCCCGGATCGCGCAGCATCGCTGGTGCGATCTCCAAATCCGCGCCGATGGCGCAAGGCGAAGCGAAGTGAAGGATCACGCCAAGTGACAGTACTGACGCTCACTACCCTCATAACTCTGGGCTCTTTCGGCGCCGGAATGCTCGGCGCGCTCACGGGGCTCGGCGGGGGAATGATCATCGTTCCGATGTTGACGCTGCTGTTCGGCGTCGACATTCGTTATGCGATCGGGGCTTCGCTGGTCTCGGTGATCGCCACATCGTCCGGTGCGGCCGCGGCGTACGTGCGCGAAGGCTACACCAACATCCGGATCGGAATGGTGTTGGAGGTCGCGACAACGTGCGGCGCGCTCATCGGCGCGTATGTTGCGGGGCTGATTTCAACGAATGTGATCGCGATAATCTTCTCGCTGGTGCTCGTCTACTCTGCGTATCGCTCGTTTCAACCGCGTGAGGAGCACGGTACCGGCGGGGCGAGCGACCGCTGGGCAACCCGACTCAGACTGGAGGGCACCTTTCCCACGTCGAACGGAATCCAGGCGTACTCGGTGCATCGCGTACCCCTGGGATTCTCGTTGATGTTCATCGCCGGCATTCTGTCCGGACTTCTTGGCATCGGCTCGGGTGCGGTCAAGGTGCTCGCGATGGACCAGGCGATGCGGCTGCCGTTCAAGGTGTCGACGACGACCAGCAATTTTATGATCGGTGTGACGGCTGCGGCGAGTGCCGGCGTTTACCTGCACCGCGGCTACATCGATCCCGGGCTCGCGCTACCTGTGATGCTCGGTGTTCTGGCGGGCGCGCTCACCGGCGCGCGTGTTCTCACCGTTGCAAAGGTCGGTGCGCTCAGAACTGTGTTCAGCATCGTGATAGTCGGCCTCGCGATCGAGATGTTGTACAAGGGAATCCGAGGCGGCCTATGACTGATCCAACGCGGGACCATGGACCGCAGGGTAGTAGACCGCAAGGTCCCGCGCCGTGGACGGACGAGCAGGTTGAGATGTTCGTTGGAAACCTGTTGCGCGTCGGCGTCATCGTGGCGGCATCGGTTGCGGTGATTGGCGGAGTTCTTTATCTGGCACGGTACGGCTCGACGGTGGCTCAGTACCACGTCTTTCGCGGCGAGCCGGAGGAGCTGCGCAGCGTTCGAGCTGTGGTGCGGGATGCCTTTCATCTTCGCGGCAGGAGTGTGGTTCAGCTCGGGCTGCTGCTTCTCATAGCCACGCCCATCGCGAGGGTGGCGTTATCCCTGCTGGCCTTTCTGCGGCAAGGCGATCGAACGTACGTGGCGATTACCGCAATCGTCCTGGCGCTCCTCCTCTACGGTCTCACCGGCGCAAGTGCGTGACAAAGAGCGGCTACAGTCGTCAGGACTGTAGACGCTCACATCATGCTTTCGATCACTGCATCCCCGGTCCGTTCCTGGCGCTCAGCGCTCGGTGTCATATGCCTCGTTGGCGCGGCGCTCGCCGGCGGGGTTCTGAGTCTGCAACTCCGCGACGCCAACAGAGCGCTCGACGCTGCCGGGGTTCAGGTGGGAGGCCGATCGTTGTACGTTGTCGTCGCCGCACTCGGAGCCATTCGATTGACGGT
>JBPCNJ010000225.1:0-4562 GCA_051001375.1 Gemmatimonadaceae bacterium | reverse complement strand
CGACTTCGCATACCTCGCTACGCGCGCCCCCGCTTATCGGCTCGTCACACGCGGTGCGACACACTTCAACTACACGGATTTTTCCGCGCTGGCGCCAGTAATCACGCTGCCTCATGTGCTCGGCACTGTGAACCCGGTGCGGATGGAGGCGATCATGAACGCGTACATGCTCGCATTCTTTGATCGGTACCTCAAGGGCGCACCGGCGCCACTTCTCGATAAGCGCCCGTCGCCATTCGCCGAGGTGGACATCCGCTCGCATGTGCTCCCCAACGCTCGAAACAAGTGACGGGGACACAGTGCCTCGCGTGGAGCGGAGCGTCGCAAGTGATCAGACAGGCTGCGTTCTCGCCTGCGGTCGCTCTCGCGATTGTCCTCTCGTCCGCGGTGCCGCTCGCGGCTCAGACGAGGCCGCTGCCGCGCGAGTGTGCACAGCCTGCGGGCAGCGTCGCGCTCGCCAGATTCGGCCGCGTGGAAGGGGAACTGCGAGCGGCTACGGCCATTCGAGGCGTGATAGCGCAGCCAATGCGCTTGGACGAGCGGATGCGTTACTATCACGTTCCGGGCGTTAGCATCGCGCTCATCGATGGATTCCACGTCGTTGTCGCGTGCGGCTATGGGAGTCGAGCGACGGACAGTGCGGGTACCCTCCAGTCGCGCCAGGTCACGCCGGCGACGCTCTTTCAGGCTGCATCGGTCAGCAAATCGGTGGCCGCCCTCGCGCCGCTCGAGCTGGTGCAGGACGGGCGCCTCTCGCTCGACACCGATGTCAACCAGTGGCTCACCACGTGGAAGATTCCCGACAACGAGTTCACGCGGCAGCATCCCGTCACGCTTCGCACGCTGCTGAGTCACGGCGCGGGGATCACTGTACATGGCTTCGGGGGTTACGCCGCAGGCGCACCAGTTCCGTCGCTCGTACAGGTACTCAATGGACTCCCGCCCGCCAACTCGGAACCGATTCGGGTGGACAAGACGCCAGGCGGCGCGTGGCGGTACTCTGGTGGTGGCTACACGGTGCTGCAGCAGCTGCTCATCGACGTAACGGGGATGCCGTTCCCTCAGCTCATGCGCGATCGCGTCCTACGCCCGCTCGGGATGACGCGAAGCGCGTACGACCAGCCACTGCCCACACGTGATACGGCGATCGCTGCTTCCGGCTATCGCGCCGATGGGACAATGGTTCCAGGGCGCTACCACACCCATCCCGAACTCGCTGCTGCCGGATTGTGGACGAATCCGTCGGATCTTGCGCGTTTCGTGATCGCCATCGAGCAGGCTGCTCTCGGGCGGCCGCACAGCATTCTGTCAACCCCGCTCGCGCACGAGATGCTCACGCCGCAGACCGGAGACTACGGCCTAGGCGTCGCTGTCGCAGGTGCGGGCCGGACGCTTCACTTCAGCCACTCGGGCGCGAATGAGGGATTTCGCGCGTACTACGTCGGCTTTCCAGCGACGGGTCAGGGTGTAGTCGTAATGACGAACTCAGATGCCGGCGGCGAGCTGTACCAGGAGATCGTTCGCGGGATCGCGATCGAGTATGGCTGGCCCGCACTCAAACCCGTCGAGCGCGAGGAGGCGCCCACCGCCGCCGAGCAACTCAAATTTCTGCCCGGCCACTACTCGCTGAGTGTGGGGAATGCCACGCTCCCACTCGACGTCGTCGCGCGGGGCGATACGCTGGTCGCGCGGTTGACCGGGGCGTGGGCGCACGAGCGCGTGCTACACCGCAGTGGTGGGTGGACGTATTTCTCAGTCGAGGACCCCACCGAGCTGACGTTTGAGCGCGATGCGGCAGGGCAAGTCACTGGCGCAACCGTACGCGCCAGTGGTCAGGTCCTGCACGCGAGACGCCAGTGATTCGGCGGGCGTGATCGGCGCGTGTGAAGCGAGCCGGTCAGCGCCTCACGATGGGGAGGTCGACATAGGACTCGCCGTTCCGCATGAGATGAATTGTTGGCGGCGGCGACGCCGGAGGCGCAAAGTGGTCCCGATCCGCGCCGGCAATCGCGATCCGGATTCGGTGCCCCGCAGGGAAGCGGTACGAGGTGGGCGTGAGATCGAACACGAGCCGCGCCAACTGCCCCGGGACGAGCGGCTCTGCATCCGCGCGCCGGAAGCTGTGGTACGGCACCGGCGTGTTGTACGGAGCGCGTGCAAGCTTGCGATCCAGCGCGCGCAAAGCGCCTTCCGCGACGGGCGCGACATGGCCGTCCGCATCCACATCCTCGAGGTACGCGAACAGTGTTGCATCGCGTGCATCCGCGTGAAGCGTCAGCGTGATGACGGGATCACCGGTGACCTCGGTGCTCTCTGTGAGCGGGACCGACGTGTATGTGAGGAGCGCGGTGTCGGCACCGGCGCGGTCCAGATAGTCCACGTAGCCGCCTCCGACCTGTGTGTTCCAGCGAGAGTGCGTCCCGGTACTGGCCGTGGTATCCACGCGGTAGCCGTCACTTCCGGCGTTGTTGCGAGGACGGTGAGCTGTCAGCATCGCACCTGAAGCGAGATACCATCGCGCGGGGCGCGCCTCCGGAATGGGCCACGTCATCGCTGTCTTCCAGCGTTCCTCCCCCATCGTGTAGTAGTGCACGGGCGGCTCGCGCTCGATTCCCGGGATGCCCATCAGGTAGTAATCGAAGAACCGGACCAGCTCAAGCGGCATCGCGAAGTTGGATTTGCGCGCGCCGACTGCGGGATCGAAGACATATGCCCCCCCATGGTTCCACGGCCCGATCGTGAGCCGGCTTCCGGGCGTGCGCACCGTGCGGAAGCGAACGATCGAGCTACGCGGATACACACCGTCGTACCAGCCACTGATGCTGTAGACCGGAACGTTCGCGGCGCGCGTTGCCGCGAGCTTGCTGTGCGGGCTGGGCGTATCCATCGTCCACCCGCCCGGCATCGTGTCATCGCGGAACTGAACGGTCGCGAGCTCGCGCCTCACGTCGACGTTCCGTGCGTGATCACGCACAGCCTCCGTGAGCCAGACCGCAACGGAATCGCCGTCTACAGGGCGAACGCCGGTGAAGCGCTGCGCCAGCGCCGGAAACACGCCGGCGATGTCGTTCCGGTCGAGCGCCGCATCGACGCTGCCCCAGGCGCTTTCGAAGAACGTGTTGGCAATGCCACCCGGCAAGATGATATCCGTGTACGCATCGTACATCGCGAAGGTTGGTGCGACAGCTTTCACCGCGGGGTGGTGCACGGTGAGCAGCAGCTCGGACGTCGACCCCACGTATGACACACCAGTTGATCCCACCTTTCCATCGGACCACGGCTGGTGCACGATCCAGTCGACCACGTCGTAGCCGTCCCGCACCTCGGCCGGCCCGAGCTCAGCGTGGCGCGTGCCGAACGACGCACCGGTCCCGCGCACGTCGGTGATCACGTACGCGTAGCCGCGCGTCACGAATGCCGCGACCCGTGCGGGTGGCGCATTCGCGGCGACAAACGCATCGGGCGCGAGTTCGGCGCGCGGCTGCATGGAGCGCCAGTAGCGCGTCTGCTCCAGAATGGCGGGAAGCCGGGTCCCCGGCGGAAGACTGGACGGCAGGTACACGTCGGCTGCGATGCGAACGCCGTCCCGCACCGTGACGTAGACCGCTTGGCGCACCAGCCCGCGATACGTAGGCGTTCGGACTCTGGCGGCACCCCGTTCGGGCGTCCACCATGCGGAGTCAGCCGCGAGCTGCGTGGGCATGCTTTGGCCGGCCGCTGGTGCCACGATCAGTGTACATGTCACCAGCGCGAAGCCGCAGCCGATTACGCATCCAGAGAGCCGCATGGCGCGTGCTCCTAATGGTGGTATACAATACATGCGACGAATCCCTATACCGTTGTGCCGTCCCGCCAGGGTTATCCAAGGAGCGGCAAGTTCGGAGTTGTGAAGTAAGTCAGAACTGTGTACAATATTGTGTATCTTAAAGTATCCCGCTAGCATGACGTCGCGATCCAGCGCAGGTGACCGTCACGGCGGTGGGGTTCCGGTCGATCTGCATGCCCATTGCGCAATCACACGTCCGAGGCACCTGTTCTGTTCGACCGGCCCGAGCACAGCAATGAATGACGCCTGACACTCCCGACCCGCGCGCCAAAGCAGGTGCCACGGTTGACGCAGCCGGTGAACTCACCTTTCGGCACGTCGCCACGCTGAGTGAGTACGAGGCCTGCGTCGCGCTCCAGCGGGAAACGTGGGGCAGAGGTTTCACGGAGGTTGTTCCCGCGACGATCCTGCGCGTCTCGCAATATGTTGGTGGCATTACCGCCGGCGCCTTCGATGCCGAGGATCGGCTCGTCGGATTCGTCTTCGGCATCACTGGCGTGCGCGATGGGCGACTGGTGCACTGGTCCGATCTCCTCGCGGTGCGCCCAGAGGTCAGGGACTGCGGCGTCGGCTATCGGCTGAAGCTCTTCCAGCGCGAGGCCCTCCTCGCCGGCGGTATCAGCACGATGTTCTGGACCTACGACCCACTCGTCGCTAAAAACGCCTACTTCAACCTTGTGTGACTCGGCGCGCGCCCGATCGGGTACGTGGTTGATATATACGGCTTGGATACCGG